>NZ_JBEZKJ010000126.1:0-19781 GCF_040651675.1 Streptomyces sp. NPDC048415
ACCCGTCCCGTACCTGGGGGCTGCGCCGTCCCGTACCTGGGGGCTGCGCCCCCAGACCCCCCTTGTCGCGCTCCGCGCTCGTCCTCGAACGCCGGACGGGCTGAAATCAGCTGCTCCTCCGGCGTTCGAGGTCAGCCCCCCGGCGTGAAAGCCACCACGGCGATACGTCCCGTCGCGTGCGGCACCGCGGCCTCGCCGGTCAGCAGCGCGGCGTCGTAGCGCCCGAGGGTCAGCCCGGCCACCTCGGCCGTGCCGTCGAGCGCGACGATCAAGGCAGTCGGCGGGACGGCGAGGGGCAGCCGGGGATGCGTGACCGTGACGGTCGGGGCCACCTCGCCGCCCCTTCGCCACATGACGTTGAGGTTCACGACCGGGCCCCCGAGCAGCCGGCAGTCGGTCGGCAGGTCACCGGGAAAGGCCTGGGGCACGAACCGTGTGTCGACACGGCGGGGTTCGCCGCCGACGGTCAGGTCCATCCCCTCGCCCTCGACCATGGTGAGGATCCGGTCCACGTCGGCGAACGCCGAGAAGGGCCCGTCGGCGCCGACGTCGGCGAGGCTCACGCGCCACACGAAGTCGGCCATGTCCGCGCCCTCGGGCCGGGCGGCGATCTCGCGTGTCACCCCGCCGCCGTTCTTCCAGGGCACGGCGACCCGCTCGGCTGCGGGCAGCGGTCGGACGCTCACCGCACGATCCCGCGCGCCCGGGCCGCCGACAGCCACCGCGGGAACTCGCCCACGAGCCGGTCGTACAGCTCCCCGTCGGACACCTTCCGCGGATCCGAACCGGCATGGAAGAAACCGGCGTTGTCGACGGCCCGCTGCCGCGGCACGGCCAACTCGTCGAGTCTGCGCAGGAACTCGAACTGCCGGCTGCCCGGATCGCCGAACCCTATGAACTGCCAGAACAACGGAAGCTTCGCCGCCTTGCACACGTACCGTTCGGCGGCGAGTTTGTTGATCGGTCCGCCGTCGGTCTGGAAGACGACGAGGGCGGGGTCCTTGGAGCCGCTGTCGAGGTAGTGGTCGATGACGGCGTCCATGGCCAGGTGGTAGCTGGTCTTGCCCATGTGCCCGAGCCCGGCCACGATCCGCTCGATACGGCCCTGATGGTTGTCGAGGGCGATGTCGGTGACGGCGTCGACGTCCGTGGAGAAGAAGACGACCGGGACCACGCCGTCGTCGTCGAGGTGGGCGGAGAGCCCGAGCACCCGGTCGGCGAGTGCCTGCACGCTGCCGTCCCGGTAGTACGGCTTCATCGACCCGGAGTAGTCGACCACCAGATAGACGGCGGCCCGCTGCCCGCCCAGCCCGTGCCGGGTGAGCGAGACTCCCGCGCTCTTGTACAGACTGACCAGGGCGGGCGCGGTCTCCTCCACCTTGGTGAGGCTGATTCCGGCCATGCGGGGCTCCCATCGCGCGCGCGTTGCGGGAACGCCGAGATTACGTCACCACGGGACCCTGCCGTCCCACCCGTACCCCGCGTTCGCTATTTTGTTCGCCGCCGTCGCTGCCGTCCCCACCGGCTCATCGACCCCCTGTTCCCTATGCCTTTCGAGGAGCCGGCCGTGGAGCCCGAGTCCGCTGTCACCACCTGCTATCGCCATCCCAAGGTGGAGTCCCATGTGCGCTGCACCCGGTGCGACCGCTACATGTGCCCGGCCTGCATGCGCGAGGCGGCCGTGGGCCATCAGTGCGTGGAGTGCGTGAAGGAGGGCGCCCGCTCGATCCGTCAGCCCCGCACGGCCTTCGGCGGCCGGATCTCGACGGTGTCCGTGGTGACGTACGCGCTGATCGGCCTAAATGTGCTCGCCTATCTGGCCGAGTTGGCGCGTTCGTCGGTGGTGGACCGATTCGACATGCGGGGCGCCGGTCTGGTGGGGCCGGACGGCGGGCACTACGTGTGGCAGGCCACGTACCCGTCCGGCTTCCACCCGAGGGGGGTCGTCGACGGGGAGTGGTACCGGCTGCTGACCGGCGCGTTCCTGCATCTGCCGCCCACCGAGGGCACGTTCGGGATCCTGCACATCGTGATGAACATGGTCTCGCTGTGGAACATCGGCCGGGTCGTGGAGGCCCAGCTCGGCCGGGCCCGCTATCTCGCCCTGTATCTGCTGTCGGCGCTCGGCGGCTCGGTGCTCGTCCTGCTGATCGCTCCCGGCACCGACACACTCGGCGCGTCCGGCGCGATCTTCGGCCTCGGAGCCGCGTACTACGTGATGGCCCGCCGGCTCGGCGCGGACATGCGAGGCGTCAACCGTTTCATCGCGGGACTGCTGCTCTGGCTGCTGATCTCGGCGGGACTCACCTCCTGGCAGGGCCACTTGGGCGGCCTGCTGGCGGGCGGCATCGTGACGGTCGCCTACGCGTACGCGCCCCGCGACCGCCGCCGCGCCCCGATGCAGGCGGCCATCTGCGTGGGCCTCCTCGCGCTGCTGGTGATCCTCGCGGTGGTCAAGGTGTCGGGACTGAGGAGCGGCGCGGCCTAGCCCTACCCTGTGCGTCATGAGACGCGCGGGCTGCCTGCTGATCGCCGCCGTGCCGGTGCTCGCCACGGCGGCGGTGTACCTCGCGGTGCCCGAGCACCCGGCCCCGGCGGACGGCAAGGGCCGTACGCCGGTGTCGCGGCAGGCCGGCGCGAACGCCGAGGCGCGGGCCAGGCGGACGCGCGACGACCAGCTCGTCCGGGATCTGCCGGGCGGGCTCGCCGCACCGGACAAGAAGGAACTGGCCCAGAAGATCGTGGCGAGCGCCGAGAACTCCACGCTGGACTGGCGCCAGGCGTACGCCTACGTCGAGGACATCGGCGACGGCCAGGGCTATACGGCGGGCGTCATCGGCTTCTGCACCGGCACGCACGATCTGCTCACCCTGGTCGAGGGCTACACGAAGGACCACCCGGACAACGGCCTCGCCCGCTACCTCCCCGCCCTGCGCGAGGTCGACGGCACGGACTCCCACAAGGGCCTCGACCCGGGCTTCACCGCCGCCTGGAAGAAGGAGGCCCAGGTCCCCGCCTTCCGCGCGGCCCAGGACAGCGAACGCGACCGCGTCTACTTCGACCCCGCCGTCCGCCTCGCCAAACGCGACGGCCTCGGCACGCTCGGCCAGTTCCTCTACTACGACACCATGGTGATGCACGGCCCCGGCACCAATCCGCGGAGCTTCTACGGCCTGCGCGACCGCGCGAAAAGAGAGGCCGACCTCCCGTCCGAGGGCGGCGACGAGACGTCGTACCTCGACACCTTCCTGGACGTCCGCCGCGCGGTCATGAAGTCCAAGAATCCCCACCGCGACACCACCCGCATCGACACCGCCCAGCGGCGGTTCCTGTACGACGGGAACCTGGACCTGGAGCCGCCGCTGGAGTGGAAGGTGTACGGGGAGACGTACCGCGTGCCGTAGTGCCCCCGCAGGGCGTCCCCTTCTGCTGCAGCAGGTCCTGGGCCGGTTTGCCGTGCGGTTCGAGGACGTGTCCGTACGGGGACGCACCACGGCGCCCGCCAAAGTCCGGTCGGGGACAAGGCAGGCGCCGCGTTCAGTTCCGTACGCCGTTGTACGGGACGTCTGTTGGGGTGGAGCGTCAGACCATCAGGGAGCGGTCCGTCGGGCGGATCGGGGCCGGCAGCTCGCTCGCACCCGTGAGGAAGCGGTCGACGCCGCGGGCGGCCGAGCGGCCCTCCGCGATGGCCCAGACGATGAGGGACTGGCCGCGGCCCGCGTCACCGGCGACGTACACGCCGGGGACGTTGGTCGCGAACTCGGCGTCGCGGTCGATGTTGCCGCGCGCGTCGAGCTCCAGACCGAACTGGGAGACCAGGCCGTTCTCGACGTCCGTACCGGTGAAGCCCATCGCCAGCGTCACCAGCTGGGCCGGGATCTTGCGCTCCGTGCCCGGCTTCTGGGTCAGCTTGCCGCCGACGAACTCGACCTCGACGAGGTGCAGCCACTGGACGTTGCCGTCCTCGTCGCCCTCGAAGTGGGTGGTGTTGACGGAGTAGACCCGCTCACCGCCCTCCTCGTGCGCGGAGGTGACCTTGTAGAGCATCGGGAAGGTCGGCCAGGGCTGGCCCGGGTTCCGCTCCTCGCCCGGACGCGGCATGATCTCCAGCTGAGTCACCGAGGCCGCGCCCTGGCGGTGGGCCGTGCCCACGCAGTCCGCGCCGGTGTCGCCGCCGCCGATGACGATGACGTGCTTGCCCTCGGCCGTGATCGGGGGCGCCACGTAGTCGCCCTCCTGGACCTTGTTGGCCAGGGGGAGGTACTCCATCGCCTGGTGGATGCCGTTCAGCTCCCGCCCGGGGACGGGCAGGTCACGGGCGGTCGTCGCACCGGCGGCGATCACCACGGCGTCGTAGCGCTTGCGCAGCTTCGCCGCGTCGATGTCGCGGCCGATCTCCACGCCCGTACGGAACTTGGTGCCCTCCGCGCGCATCTGCTCGATACGGCGGTTGATGTGCCGCTTCTCCATCTTGAACTCGGGGATGCCGTAGCGCAGCAGGCCGCCGATGCGGTCGGCGCGCTCGTACACGGCGACCGTGTGGCCGGCCCGGGTCAGCTGCTGGGCGGCGGCGAGACCCGCGGGGCCCGAGCCGATGACCGCGACCGTCTTTCCGGACAGCCGCTCCGGGGCCTGGGGTGCGACGTCGCCGCTGTCCCACGCCTTGTCGATGATCGAGACCTCGACGTTCTTGATGGTCACGGCGGGCTGGTTGATGCCGAGCACACACGCCGACTCGCAGGGGGCGGGGCACAGGCGGCCCGTGAACTCCGGGAAGTTGTTCGTGGCGTGCAGACGCTCGGAGGCGGCGGACCAGTCCTCGCGGTAGGCGTAGTCGTTCCACTCGGGGATCAGGTTCCCCAGCGGACAGCCGTTGTGACAGAACGGGATACCGCAGTCCATGCAGCGCGAGGCCTGCTTGGAGATGATCGGGAGCAGCGAGCCGGGAACGTAGACCTCGTTCCAGTCCTTGACGCGCTCCTCGACCGGACGGGTCCTGGCGACCTCGCGGCCGTGGTTCAAAAAGCCCTTGGGATCAGCCATTGGTCGCCGCCTCCATCATCTTCTCGGTGATCTCGGACTCGGGGAGTCCGGCTCGCTCGGCGGCGTCCTTGGCGGCGAGCACTGCCTTGTACGTGCTGGGGATGATCTTGCTGAAGCGGTCCACGGACACGGACCACTCGGCGAGGAGCTTCTCGGCGACCGTCGAGCCGGTCTCCTCCGCGTGCCGGCGCACCACGTCGTGCAGCCACTGCTTGTCGGTGTCGTCGAGCTCCTCGACGGCGCCGGCGTTGCCGACGTTCACGTTGTCGCGGTTGAGGTCGATGACGTACGCGACGCCGCCGGACATTCCGGCCGCGAAGTTGCGGCCAGTCTCGCCGAGGACCACCGCGTGACCGCCGGTCATGTACTCGCAGCCGTGGTCGCCCACGCCCTCGGAGACCACCGTCGCGCCGGAGTTTCGGACGCAGAACCGCTCGCCGGTGCGGCCGCGCAGGAAGAGCTCGCCGCCCGTCGCGCCGTACGCGATGGTGTTGCCCGCGATCGTCGAGAACTCGGCGAGGTGGTCGGCGCCCCGGTCGGGACGGACGACGACCCGGCCGCCGGAGAGGCCCTTGCCGACGTAGTCGTTGGCGTCGCCCTCGAGGCGGAGGGTCACACCGCGCGGCAGGAAGGCGCCGAAGGACTGGCCCGCGCTGCCCGTGAAGGTGATGTCGATGGTGTCGTCGGGCAGACCCGCGCCGCCGAACTTCTTGGTCACCTCGTGGCCGAGCATGGTGCCGACCGTGCGGTTGATGTTGCGGATCGCGACCTGGGCGCGCACCGGCTGGGCATCGGCCTGGGAGTCCGCGGCCAGCGCGTCGGCCGCGAGCTTGATCAGCTCGTTGTCCAGCGCCTTCTCCAGGCCGTGGTCCTGCTCGACGACCTGGTGCAGCGGGGTGCCCGCGGGCAGCTCGGGCACGTAGAAGAGCGGGGACAGGTCCAGGCCCTGCGCCTTCCAGTGGTCGATCGCCCGCGCCACGTCGAGGGTCTCGGCGTGGCCGACGGCCTCCTCGATGGAGCGGAAGCCCAGCTCGGCGAGGATCTCGCGGACCTCTTCGGCGATGAACTTGAAGAAGTTCACGACGTGCTCGGCCTTGCCGGCGAAGCGGTCGCGGAGCACCGGGTTCTGCGTGGCGATGCCGACCGGGCAGGTGTCCAGGTGGCAGACGCGCATCATGACGCAGCCGGAGACGACGAGCGGCGCGGTCGCGAAACCGAACTCCTCGGCGCCGAGCAGCGCGGCGATGACGACGTCACGGCCGGTCTTCAGCTGGCCGTCGGTCTGCACGACGATGCGGTCGCGCAGGCCGTTGAGCAGCAGGGTCTGCTGGGTCTCGGCGAGGCCCAGCTCCCACGGTCCACCGGCGTGCTTGAGCGACGTCAGCGGCGACGCGCCCGTGCCACCGTCGTGACCCGAGATGAGGACGACGTCCGCGTGGGCCTTGGAGACACCCGCGGCGACCGTGCCGACGCCGACCTCCGACACCAGCTTCACGTGGATGCGCGCGGCAGGGTTGGCGTTCTTGAGGTCGTGGATCAGCTGAGCCAGGTCCTCGATGGAGTAGATGTCGTGGTGCGGCGGCGGAGAGATCAGGCCGACGCCCGGGGTGCTGTGCCGGGTCTGGGCGATCCAGGGGTACACCTTGTGGCCGGGCAGCTGGCCGCCCTCGCCGGGCTTGGCGCCCTGAGCCATCTTGATCTGGATGTCGTCCGCGTTGACGAGGTACTCCGACGTCACACCGAAGCGGCCGGAGGCGACCTGCTTGATGGACGAACGTCGCGCCGGGTCGTACAGCCGGTCCGCGTCCTCGCCGCCCTCACCGGTGTTGGACTTGCCGCCCAACTGGTTCATGGCGATGGCGAGCGTCTCGTGCGCCTCCTTGGAGATGGAGCCGTACGACATGGCGCCGGTGGAGAAGCGCTTGACGATCTCGGAGACGGGCTCGACCTCGTCGACGGAGATCGAGGGGCGGTCCGACTTGAAGCCGAACAGGCCGCGCAGCGTCATCAGGCGCTCGGACTGCTCGTTCACACGGCCCGTGTACTTCTTGAAGATGTCGTAGCTGCCGGAGCGCGTCGCGTGCTGGAGGCGGAAGACCGTCTCCGGGTCGAACAGGTGCGGCTCACCCTCGCGGCGCCACTGGTACTCGCCGCCTATGTCGAGGGCGCGGTGCGCGGGCGCGATGCCGGAGGCGGGGTACGCCTTGGCGTGACGCGCGGCGACCTCCTTGGCGATGACGTCGAGACCGGCGCCGCCGATCTTCGTGGCCGTGCCGTTGAAGTACTTCTCGACGAAGGCCTGGTCCAGGCCGACGGCCTCGAAGACCTGGGCGCCGCGGTAGGAGGCGACGGTCGAGATGCCCATCTTGGACATGACCTTGAGGACGCCCTTGCCGAGCGCGTAGATCAGGTTGCGGATGGCCTGCTCGGACTCGACGCCCTGCAGGAAGGTGCCCGCGCGGACGAGGTCCTCGACGGACTCCATCGCCAGGTACGGGTTGACCGCCGCGGCGCCGAAGCCGATGAGCAGGGCGACGTGGTGGACCTCGCGGACGTCACCGGCCTCGACCAGCAGGCCCACCTGGGTGCGCTGCTTGGTGCGGATGAGGTGGTGGTGGACGGCCGCAGTGAGCAGCAGCGACGGGATCGGCGCGTGCTCCGCGTCCGAGTGGCGGTCCGACAGGACGATCAGCCGGGCGCCGTTCTCGATGGCGGCGTCGGCCTCGGCGCAGATCTCCTCGATGCGCGCGGCGAGCGAGTCGCCGCCGCCGGAAACCCGGTACAGGCCGGACAGCGTCGCGGCCTTCATGCCGGGCATGTCGCCGTCGGCGTTGATGTGGATGAGCTTGGCGAGCTCGTCGTTGTCGATCACCGGGAAGGGCAGGGTGACGCTGCGACAGGAAGCGGCCGTCGGCTCGAGCAGGTTGCCCTGGGGGCCGAGGGACGAGCGCAGCGAGGTGACGAGCTCCTCGCGGATCGCGTCCAGCGGCGGGTTGGTGACCTGGGCGAACAGCTGGGTGAAGTAGTCGAAGAGCAGACGCGGGCGCGAGGACAGCGCGGCGATCGGCGAGTCCGTACCCATGGAACCGATCGGCTCCGCGCCGGCCTTGGCCATCGGGGCGAGCAGGACGCGCAGCTCCTCCTCGGTGTAGCCGAAGGTCTGCTGGCGACGGGTGACCGAGGCGTGGGTGTGCACGATGTGCTCGCGCTCGGGCAGGTCGGAGAGCTCGATCTCGCCGGCCTCCAGCCACTCCGCGTAGGGCTTCTCGGTGGCGAGGCCGGCCTTGATCTCGTCGTCCTCGATGATGCGGTGCTCGGCGGTGTCGACGAGGAACATCTTGCCGGGCTGCAGCCGGCCCTTGCGGATGACCTTCGCGGGGTCGATGTCGAGGACGCCGACCTCGGAGCCGAGGACGACGAGGCCCTCGTCGGTGACCCAGTAGCGGCCGGGGCGCAGGCCGTTGCGGTCGAGGACCGCGCCGACCTGGGTGCCGTCGGTGAAGGTGACGCAGGCCGGGCCGTCCCAGGGCTCCATCATCGTGGCGTGGAACTGGTAGAAGGCGCGGCGGGCCGGCTCCATGGAGTCGTGGTTCTCCCACGCCTCCGGGATCATCATCAGCACGGAGTGCGGGAGCGAACGGCCGCCCAGGTGCAGGAGTTCGAGCACCTCGTCGAAGGACGCCGAGTCGGAGGCGTCCGGCGTACAGACCGGGAAGATCCGCTCCAGGCCCTTGTCGCCGAAGAGGTCGGACAGGAGCTGGGACTCGCGGGCGCGCATCCAGTTGCGGTTGCCCTTGACCGTGTTGATCTCGCCGTTGTGCGCGACGAAGCGGTACGGGTGGGCGAGCGGCCAGCTCGGGAAGGTGTTGGTGGAGAACCGGGAGTGCACAAGCGCGATCGCGGAGGCGAAGCGGCGGTCGGACAGATCCGGGAAGAAGGGCTCCAGCTGGCCGGTGGTCAGCATGCCCTTGTAGACGATGGTCCGCGCCGACAGCGACGGGAAGTAGACGCCGGCCTCGCGCTCGGCGCGCTTGCGCAGCACGAACGCCTTGCGGTCGAGGTCGATGCCCTCCGAAGCCGACTCGCCGTCGGACACGAAGACCTGGCGGAAGGCGGGCATCGTCGAGCGGGCGGTGGCGCCGAGGAGTTCGGGAGCGACCGGGACCTCGCGCCAGCCGAGGACGGTGAGGCCCTCGTCGGCGGCGATCGTCTCGATCTGTGAGACGGCGGCGTCGGTGCCGTCCTCAGGCAGGAAGGCGATGCCTACCGCATACGCACCGGCTGCGGGGAGATCGAATCCGGCCACGTCACGAAGGAAGGCGTCCGGAACCTGGGAGAGGATGCCCGCACCGTCACCCGAGTCGGGCTCGGAGCCGGTGGCACCGCGGTGCTCCAGGTTGCGCAGAACCGTGAGCGCCTGCTCGACCAGCGCGTGGCTCGCCTCGCCGGTGAGGGTGGCCACGAAGCCGACGCCGCAGGCGTCGTGCTCGTTGCGGGGGTCGTACATACCCTGCGCAGCAGGGCGAGCATCCATGAAGGACCAGTTCTGGCCGTTCGCGGAGTGCTGGGACGGCTGGCGCGGCGTACGCATCGGCTCTCCCGTCGTCGTCGTGGCTGGGGGCTCCTCCCAGGCTCTTAGGGCTCTGGGGGAGACATCTGCCGAGGGACGACGTTGGCCCTCTGCTGGGGGTGCAAAATTTCGTGCAGGTTACATGATGGAGCGAATCCCGGGAACCGGATACGTCGTTCCAGCATGCGGACACCGCGGGGTCACGGTGGGGGTACCGCGCTCGGCGGTGAAGGTGAGGGGACCCAAGCGGACAGATCAGTGTCCGTCGGTCCGGATCTTGGCGGGCAACGTCGCCCGCCACGATCGGTGCGGAGCAGGCGTCATTGCCCGCGGCGCTTACGGCTCATGCCCGTTGGTTAAGGAATCGAAACCGCCGAGTAACAGCTAATTATGCAGTTCCTTGCATAAGTGCTCAGCGCGTCATCCTACGGCCGTACCGAACAGACTGCCCAGGACGTACGTCACACCCGCCGCGGCACCACCGAGTGCGAGCTGCCGCAGCCCGCTGTACCACCAGGACCGCGCCGTCACCTTGGCCACGATCGCGCCGCAGGCGAAGAGCCCGATCAGGGCGAGCAGCAGCGCGGGCCACAGGGCGGTCGCGCCGAGCAGGAACGGCAGTACGGGGAGCAGGGCACCCAGCGCGAAGGAGCCGAAGCTGGACACGGAGGCGACGGTCGGGGAGGGCAGGTCGCCGGGGTCGATGCCCAGCTCCTCGCGGGCGTGGATCTCGAGGGCCTGCTCGGGGTCGCGGGAGAGCTGCCTGGCGACTTCGCGGGCCAGCTCGGCATCGACGCCACGCGCCTCGTACAGCTCGGCGAGCTCGCGCTCCTCGTCCTGCGGGTGCTTGCGCAACTCCCGCCGCTCCACGTCGAGTTCGGCCTCGACGAGTTCGCGCTGCGAGGCGACGGAGGTGTACTCGCCCGCGGCCATCGAGAAGGCGCCGGCGGCGAGGCCCGCGAGTCCGGTGATGACGATCGTCTGATGCGAGACGGAGCCGCCGGCGACGCCGGTCATGAGGGCGAGGTTGGAGACGAGACCGTCCATCGCGCCGAACACCGCCGGGCGCAGCCATCCGCCGTTCACATCCCGGTGGGTGTGGTTGTCGCGGTGCGCTGCGTGGAGTGTCGCTTCGGTCTCGATGATGGCCATGCCGGTCCCCCAGGCTGCTTGCTTGGACTGTTTCCACTTTTCGACAACTACGAAAGTACGCCTGCACTTTCTTCGCCGCCAGCAAGGAAAGGCTGCGCTAACCTGCGCCTTTAGACTTTTCCGCTCATCCGTGCCATGTCATGCACAGATGTCGACCGGGTGACAGTGCGGCCCGTGAGGCTCTTGTCAACCGCCAATGTGGGACAGATCCGCAAAGGGTTCCGCGCGCCGAGTTCCGCGCACTGGCAGGGGCCCTGAGAGGAGAGGCACGTATGGCTTCCATCGCCTGCATTCCCTCGGTCCCGGCGCCCGGGGACGCCGCCGGTCTGCGCGAACGGGCGCGCGGCGCGCTGCTCGGACTCGCCGTCGGGGACGCGCTGGGCGCGCCCGCCGAGAACATGAAGCCGTCGGAGATCCGTGCGAAGTGGGGCCGGATCACCGGATATGTCGCCGAGCACCCGGCCGGGACGGACGACACGGAGTACGCGATCTTCTCGGGGCTGCTGTTGGCCCGGCACGGGTCGGCGCTCACCGTGGCCCATGTCGAGGCGGCCTGGCATCAGTGGATCGCGGACCAGGACGAGGGGCCGTTCCGGGGGGCCGGCTTCAGCGAGCGGGGCACGCTGGAGAACCTGCGCCGCGGTCTGGCGGCGCCGATCTCCGCCCAGCACCGGCACGCGTGGAGCGACGGACTGGCCATGCGCGCGGCCCCCTTCGGTGTCTTCGCCGCGGGCCGGCCCGCCGAAGCCGCCCGGCTCGTCGCGATCGACGGCTCGGTGAGCCACGACGGCGAGGGCATCTACGGCGGCCAGGCGGTGGCGGCGGGCGTCGCGGCGGCGATGGCGGGCGCCCCCACGATCGCGGTGGTCGCGTCCGCGCTCGCGGTGATCCCGGACGACTCCTGGACCGCCCGCTCGCTGCGCCGGGCGGTCGCCGTCGCCCACCGCGGCGAGCGCGCGGTCCGCTCCGCGGTGGTGATCGGCGGCTACCCCTGGACGGACCTCGCCCCGGAGGCCGTCGCCCTCGCCTTCGGCGCGTACGCGGCCGCCGACGGCGCCTTCACGGAGTCCGTCCTCGCGGCGGTCAACATGGGCCGCGACGCCGATACGACCGCCGCGGTGGCCGGCGCCCTGGCCGGCGCGACCCGCGGCGCCTCGTCCATCCCGGCCGCCTGGGCCGCGGCGATCGGCCCGGCGCGGGGCAGCTGTCTCCCCTCGATGGAGGGCCACCACGTCCTGGACGTGGCGGAGCTGCTGACGCCGGGCGGCGACGGGAAGTGGGGGGCCGGGGGGCTCGTACGAGACGGGAACGTACGCGGGCCGGGCGGCAAGCGGCCATCCCCCGACGCGGGTGCGTACGCCTTTCCCGCCGCGGACGCCTACGTCCTCGCCGCCGACGACGACGAGGTACGACCGTGAGCCCCGGCCTGGTCGGCGACACCCCGACAGAGGGAACGGGCGAGGGAGCCGGCGCGAGCCCCGGCCCGGAGACCACGTCCACACCGCGGGCCTCGGCGGGGGACAACACGGAGGAACCCGGCGCGGCGGGGCCTGGCACGGGGGTGCCTGACGGGACAGGGTCCGGCACGGAGACATCCCGCACGACGGGACCTGCCACAGAGGCTCCCGGCACGGGGGTGCCCGCGAGGGAGGGGCCCGGCACGGGGGTGCCCGCGAGAGAAGGACCCGGCACGGGGGCGCCCGCCAGAGAAGGGCCCGACACGGGCACGCCCGCGAGAAAAGGGCCCGGCACCGAGACTCCCGGCACGGAGGAGCCCCGCACGACGAGGCCCGCAACACAAGCCCCCGACACGGGGACGCCCGCCAGAGAAGGACCCGGCACCGAGACTCCCGGCACGGAGGAGCCCCGCACGACGAGGCCCGCAACACAAGCCCCCGACACCGGGACGCCCGCCACAGAAGGCCCCCGCGCACATGCTCCCGGCACGGAGGAGCCCCACACGACGAGGCCCGCAACACAAACCCCCGACACCGGGACGCCCGCCACAGAAGGCCCCCGCGCACAGGCTCCCGGCACCGAGGAGCCCCGAGCGCACGAGGCCGGCACGGCGACGCCCCGTACGCGCATGCTCGGCGCCGTAGCTCTCCGTGCGCAGGTGGACCTCCGCGGGCAGGCGAACCCCCGCGAGCGGGCAGCGCCCCGCACGCAAGCGGACCCCCGTCCACAGGTGGTCCTCCGCCCGGAGGTGGATCCCCGCCCGGACGTGCCCCCGCGCCCGCATCCCCGGCGTATCGAGGGGCTTCTGCTCGGGCTTGCCGCGGGGGACGCCGCGGGGTGGCCTGCGGCGCGGCATCGGGCCGCGCGGATGCCCGAGTGGACGCGGCGGCTGACGCGGGAGCTGGACACGTTCGCGGAGCAGAACGCGACCACGACGTTGCCCGTACCGATCGCGCTGAACCAGCCGCCGGAGCCACTGCGGCTCGGCCCGTCGGACGACGCGGAGTGGGCGGCGTTCGCGGCGGAGGCGGTGCTGCGGGCCGGCGAGGGCGCCGCGCTCGGCGATCTGAGCCGGGAGCGGCGCATGCGCGCGTCCATCGACCTCTCCTGGAACGCCATCGCCAGCGAGGTCGCCGCGGCCGCCGAACGCGCCCCCGAAGTCGAGTCGGCACTGCTTCCGCTGCGCGCCCGGATCTCCGTACGGGCGGGTCTCGGCAACCTCGCCACCGGCCTTCGCCCGCCCGCCACCGGCCACGACAACCCCCACTACTTCGACGACGCGGCCTGCGTACGGGCCTGCGTGCTCGCCGTCGCCCACCCGGGCGATCCCCGGCTCGCAGCGGAACTGGCCGAGTTCGACGCCCGTTACACCCAGGACGGCGACGGCGTGCACGGCGCCCGGGCCATTGCCGCCGCCCTCGCGCTCGCCCTCGCCGGCGCAGGCGTCGACGCCTGCGCGGACGCCGCCCTGGCAGAACTCCCCGAGTCGACGGAGATCGGCCGCAACGCCCGGCACGCGCTCGACCTTGCCCGCGCCAGCGAGGGAACGTTCGCCCTGGTCCCCCTGCTGGAGCACCAGATCGTCGACCACGTCTACAGCTACGGCATCGCCGCCGCGGAAACCGTCCCGGTGGCCCTCGCCCTGGCCACCGCCGCGCGCGGCCGGATCGCCGAGGCGGTGCCCGCCGCCGCGTGTCTGTCCCGGGTCGCCGACTCGGCCCCGGCGCTCGCGGGCGCGCTCACCGGCGCACTCGGCGGCGGCGCCGCGATCCCCGCCTCCTGGCGGGACGCCTGCCGCACCCTCTCCGGCTGCGCCCTGCCCCGTCTGACGGGGACGGATCTCGTCGGACTCGCCGATCTGCTCGAAGCGACGGAACTGGCCACCCCAGAGGGATGATTCGGGCATGACGCCCAAAGGAGAAGGAACAGGAACCCTCGACGAACGGATCACCGGAGCCCTCGTCGGAGCCGCCGTCGGCGACGCGCTCGGCGGCCCCGTCGAGGGCTACTCCCCCGAGCAGATCACCGAACGTCACGGCGGCCGTGTCCACGGCATCGTCGGTCCCTGGAACGGCGCCGACTGGCGCACCGCCCGCCCCCTCGCCCCCTACCACAAGGGCGATGGGCACGTCACCGACGACACCTTGATGACCCATGCGCTGGTACGGGTGTACGCCACCGTCCGCGACCACCTCGACGCGTACGCCGTCGCCGAGCACCTGGTCCCCGACCTCATGGGCACCCCCCGCTGGATCCCCGAACTGGAGGCCGAGGCCCTTCCCCTCCAGCGGATCTTCCTCGCGGAGAAATGGCTGGTCGCCCGCCTCCACTACGGCCATGTGGACCCCCGCGAGGCCGGCACCGGCAACATCGTCAACTGCGGCGCCGCGATGTACATGGCCCCGGTCGGCCTGGTCAACGCGGCGAACCCGGCCGCCGCGTACGCCGAGGCGCTCGACATCGCGGGCGCCCACCAGTCGTCCTACGGCCGCGAGGCCGCGGGCGTCTTCGCGGCTGCGGTCGCGGCGGCGTGCGCACCCGGCGCCAGCCCCGCCTCGGTGATCGACGCCTGCCTGTCCCTGGCGAAGGACGGCACGCGGGCCGCCATCGAGTCGGTCTGCGAAGCCGCCTCCCGCCACGACGACTTCGAGTCGGCCCTGACCCCACTCCGGGAAGCGGTGGCCCCCTACGACACCGTCGGTCCCGACTACCGCACTCCCTCCCTCGGCGCCCGCCGCCCCTCCCGCCTCCACTCCATCGAGGAACTCCCCGTCGCGCTGGGCATGTTGCTGGTCGCGGCCGGCGACTACCGGCACGCGGTCCTCGGCTCGGTCAACTACGGCCGCGACTGCGACTCCATCGCCACCATGTCCGGCGCCCTCGCGGGCGCCCTCGGCGCGGAGGTCCCGCACGACTGGGCGAAGACGGTGGCCGAGTCGAGCCGCCTCGACCTCGACGCCCCGGCGAGGACGCTCGCCGAAGTGACCCGCGAGATCTTCGAACGGGACGTACGCCGTCGCCGCGCCCACGAATCGGCGTACGCCGAGCTGACGGGGACACCATGCTCAGACTGACCTGGGTCCAACCCGAGGACCTCCTCGGCCACGAACTCCACCAGGCGACCCAGGACGGCCGCGAGCCCGCCGCCGTCGCCGCCCGCTGGCACGCGGCAGGCGGCCCCGAGGCCCCTCTGCGCGCAGGCGCGTCACCGAGTCCGGCGTCCCCTTATCTGCGCGTCCTGGCCGAGGATCTTCTGGACGAACTGACCGACTTGCCGAGCAAGTTGACAGACCAGGAGCCGACAGACCTGGCAAAAATCAAGGCCCACTGGCCGACCGACATAGCTGCGGGTCTGCGTGCCGCCAGGCCCTGCGCCCGTCCCGCAGAGAGCGGCACCCCGCCGGCGCCGGGTCGCGCACCCACCCCGCCCGCCACCCGGGCTCGCCTGGAAGCAGCCTGGCTGGGCCGGGCAGCAGGGTGCCTCCTGGGCAAACCAGTGGAGAAGCTCCCTCTCCAGGGGATCAGAGCACTCGCCCGAGCCACGGGTAACTGGCCCCTCCACACCTGGTTCACGGAAAGAGGCGTCCCCGACAACGTCAAGACCACGTACCCGTGGAACAAACGCTCCGCGCTCACCTCGCTCGCCGAGAACATCGACGGCATGCCGGAGGACGACGACCTCAACTACCCCCTGTTGAACCTCCTGTTGCTCCAGCGCCACGGCAGAGACTTCACCACCATGGACGTGGCCAGGCTCTGGCTGGACGAACTCCCCGCGGGCCGCACATTCACCGCGGAACGCATCGCGTACCGCAACCTCCTCACCGGCATCGAACCCCCACGCACGGCCCGCCTCCGCAACCCGTTCCGCGAGTGGATCGGCGCCCTGATCCGCGCGGACGTGCACGGCTGGACGAACCCCGGCGACCCGGCCGCCGCCGCGGCACAGGCCCACCGCGACGCCACCCTCACCCACACCGCGAACGGCGTCTACGCGGCGATGTTCACGGCGGCCACGATCGCCGAGGCGGCCACCGGAGCGAGCGACGTCCACGCCTGCCTTCGCACCGGACTCACCGTCGTCCCGCCCGGCTCCCGACTGGCCCAGGCAGTGCGCCAAGCCATGGGACTCGCCCGTACTACAGAGGACTTCGACACCGTCGTCGACGAGCTGCACACCACCCACCACGCCTACCACTGGGTCCACGCCATCCCGAACACCGCCCTGATCGCCGCCGCGCTCACCCACGCGGACGGCGACTTCACCGGCTCCATCTGCCGGGCGGTGTCGGGCGGGTGGGACACCGACTCGAACGGCGCGACGGCCGGCAGCATCGCGGGCCTGCTGGCCGGGCGCCCCAGCGCCCTCCCCGACCGCTGGACGAGCCCCCTGAAGAACCGACTCGCCACCTCGATCGCCGACTTCAACGGCGTCGGCTTCGACACCCTCGCCGACCTCACACAACGGGAGACCCGTCGCCCATGACCCATATCGCCGTGCTCGGCAGCACGAACATGGACCTCGTCGCGTACGTCACCAAGGCCCCGCAGCGCGGAGAGACCGTGACGGGACGGGAGTTCCGTACGATCCCCGGCGGCAAGGGCGCCAACCAGGCGGTGGCCGCGGCGCGCGCGGGCGCCGACGTCTCGATGATCGGCGCGGTCGGCGCGGACGCCTTCGGCAGCCAGCTCCGGTCCACCCTGGAGCACTCGGGCGTGGACACCGACCATCTGCGCACCACCGAGGGCCCGTCCGGCACCGCGCACATCGTCGTGGACGACGAGGGCGGCAACGCGATCGTCGTCATCCCCGGCGCCAACGGCACGGTCACCGCCCTCGCCCCGGGCGACGAAGGCCTCATCGCCGCCGCCGACGTGCTCCTGCTCCAGCTGGAAATCCCGCTGAACGCCGTCCTCGCGGGCGCGGAGGCAGCGCGCCGCCACGGCGTCCGCACGCTCCTGACACCGTCCCCCGTTCAGCCCCTCTCGTCCCAACTCCTCGCCAGCATCGACCTGTTGGTGCCCAACGAGCACGAGGCCGCCGCGCTCACCGGTGTCACCGACCCGCGTGAGGCGGCCGCCGCCCTGCTCGACCAAGTCCAGCAAGTCGTCGTGACGCTGGGCGCGGCGGGCAGTCTGTACGCGGCCCGCGGCGCCGAACCCGTCACCGTGCCCGCGCCCCAGGTGAGCGCCGTGGACTCGACCGGCGCGGGTGACACCTTCGTCGGCACGCTCGCGGTGGCACTAGCCGAGGGCCGGGAGATGCCGGAGGCACTCGAGTGGGCGTCGGCGGCGGCCGCGCTGTCGGTGCAGCGGCCGGGGGCGTCGTCCTCGATGCCGTACCGCTCCGAGATCGACGCCCAGGCGTCGCGGCACCTCTCATGAGCGCGCGCCAGGAACAGGAACAGGGACCCCTGACCGGCCTGCGCGTCCTCGACCTCGCAACGCTGTTCGCCGGACCGCTCGCCGCGACCATGCTCGGCGACTTCGGAGCAGAGGTCATCAAGGTCGAGCATCCGGCCAAGCCGGACCCGTCCCGGGGCCACGGCCCTTCGAAGAACGGCGTCGGGCTGTGGTGGAAGCTCCTCGGCCGCAACAAGCGCGCCATCACCCTCGACCTGTCGAAGCGCGGCGGCCGGGAGACCCTGCTGCGCCTCGCTGCCACCACCGACGTGATCATCGAGAACTTCCGCCCCGGCACACTGGAGAAGTGGGACCTGGGCTGGGAGGAGCTGTCGGCCGCCAACCCCCGGCTGGTGCTCGCCCGGGTCACCGCCTTCGGCCAGTTCGGCCCGTACGCGCGCCGCCCCGGCTTCGGCACACTCGCGGAGGCGATGAGCGGCTTCGCGGCGATCACCGGTGAACCGGACGCGCCTCCGACGCTTCCCCCGTTCGGCCTGGCCGACTCGATCACCGGCCTGGCGACGGCGTACGCCGTGATGACCGCGCTGACGGCCCGCGAGCGCACCGGCGAGGGCCAGGTGGTCGACATGGCGATCATCGAACCGATCCTGACCGTCCTCGGCCCGCAGCCCATCTGGTACGACCAGCTGGGCCACGTCCAGCCCCGCACGGGCAACCGCTCCGCGAACAACGCGCCCCGCAACACCTACCGCACCGCGGACGGCTCCTGGGTCGCGGTCTCGACATCGGCGCAGTCGATCGCCGAGCGGGTGATGCGGCTGGTCGGCCGCCCGGAGCTGATCGCCGAACCGTGGTTCGCGACGGGCGCGGACCGGGCGTGCCACGCGGACATCCTGGACGAGGCGGTCGGCACGTGGATCGCCGACCGCACCCGCGCCGACGTCCTGGAGGCCTTCGAGAAGGCGGAGGCGGCGGTGGCTCCCATCCAGGACGTGCGGGACGTCATGACCGACCCGCAGTACGAGGCCCTCGACTCGATCACCACCGTCGACGACCCCGATCTGGGCCCCCTGCGCATGCAGAACGTCCTCTTCCGGCTCTCCGCCACCCCTGGCGCCATCCACTGGGCGGGCCGCTCCCACGGCGCCGACACGCACCCCGTCCTCACAGAACTCGGCCTGACGGCGGCCGAGATCAACGCCCTGCGAGCGGAGGGCGCCCTGTGACCGCCGACCCTCTGCCGCTCACCTGGCTGTACGCCCCGGGGGACCGTCCCGACGTCGTGGTCAAGGCGCTCGCCTCCGGGGCGGACGTGGTGCTCGTCGACCTGGAGGACGCGGTCGCACCGGACCGCAAGGAGTACGCCCGCGACGCGACGGCGGAGCTGCTCGCCGAGCCGCCACCCGTTCCGGTCCACGTCCGTGTCAACGCGCTCGACGGCCCCCTGGCCGACGCCGACCTCAAGACCCTCTCGCCGCTCCCCGGCCTGTCCGGTCTCCGTCTGCCCAAAGTGACCTCGCCCGACGACGTCGTACGGGTCGCGGAGGGCGCCAGTCCCGCCGAGGGCGGCGCGATTCCCCTGTACGCCCTCCTGGAGACGGCCCTCGGCATCGAACACGCCTTCGCCATCGCGTCGGCGCACCACGCGCTGCACGGTATCGCCCTCGGGGAGGCCGACCTACGGGCCGACCTGGGCGTACGCGACGACGCCGGCCTGGAGTGGTCCCGCGCCCGCCTGATCGTGGCCGCCCGCGCGGCGGGTCTGCCCCCGCCGGTCCAGTCGGTCTACCCCGACATCCGCGACATGGAGGGCCTCGCCGCGTCCTGCGCCCATGGCCGCGCCCTCGGCTTCCTCGGCCGCGCCGCCATCCACCCCCGCCAGCTCCCCATCATCGAGCACGCCTACCTCCCCACCCCGGCGGAGATCGATACCGCCGAGGCCATCGTGAAGGCCGCCGCCACCGACCAGGGCGCCCAGGCCCTCCCCGACGGCCGCTTCATCGACGCGGCCGTCGTAACGGGCGCCCACCGCACCCTGGCACTGGCCCACCGCCGCGCCTGAAGGCGGTTCTCGCCCCCGCCGCCCCTGCCCGTCCCGTCCTTGGGGGCTCCGCCCCCAAACCCCCGCTCCTCAAACGCCGGAGGGGCTGAAAATCTTTAGCCCGTCCGGCGTTTGAGGACGAGCGCGAAGCGC
>NZ_JBEZKJ010000127.1:0-19751 GCF_040651675.1 Streptomyces sp. NPDC048415
AGCGCGACAAGGGGGGTCTGGGGGGCAGAGCCCCCCAGGTATGGGACGGGTAGGGGCGGAGGGGGCGAAAACCCCAAGCTCAGCCCTACGCGGCCAGGTCCCGTTCCTCGGGCTGCTCGGACCGGGCCCCCGGGATCAGAGCGTCCTGCCCGGCGGGAGCCACCCGGGCCCGGATCAGCCACCCCACCCGGGCCGACCGCTCCACCGCCTTCGTCACCGGCGTCAGCAGAGCCATGGCCAGAGGGGACAGCAGCAACGCGACCGCGGTACCGAGCGCGAATCCACCCACCACGTCCGTGGGGTAGTGGACGCCCATGTACACCCGGCAGAAGCCCTCGAGCAGCGCGAGCCCTATCCCCACCAGCCCGAACTTCCGGTTCGCGACGAACAGCCCGACCCCCATCGCCATGGTGAGCGTCGCGTGATCACTGACGAACGAGAAGTCGCTCTTGCCGGAGACGAGGACATCCAGCCCCTGATGGTCGGCAAAGGGCCGGGGCCGCTCCACGAACCCTCGTATCGGCACGTTCACCAGGACCGCGATCCCGGCCGCGAGCGGCGTCCACACGAGCGCGGCCACGGACACCGCGGCACCGTCACCGCCCCGCCGCCGCACGGTCCACCAGCACCACAGCACCAGCAGGACCATGGCGAGCAGCAGCCCGTACTCACCCATGAATTCCATGCCCCGGTCGAACCAGCGAGGCGCGTCCTTGGCGAGGCCGTTGATGTCGTAGAGCAGGTCGACGTCGGGGTTCGAACCGGATTCGGCGAGTCCAGCCATGGTGCTGCGGCCCCTTCGTCGTCTTTCCCGCGGGCACACCCTTTCGTGCGCCGCTCGATCCACCCCCGTGGTCGTAGTACCGCCAAAACCGCGTCAGTGAACAGCGCTACCTGAGAAGGAACGCACAGTCCCCTCTTATACGTTCCACCCTCCACGGAATGATCACGCAGACGTTATCGAAGAGAGACACATCGCCGCAGCTCAGGGGGTGGGTTCAGGCCCGGTTCACACCGCCGTGGGCAACGCTTTCGCGCCATCTTCGGTCACCCGGGTGGCTCCGAAGTAGTCAGGGGTGTCGACGGGGTCGAAGCGGATCACGGCACCCGGCCTGGGCGCGTCGATCATGTACCCGCCGCCGACGTAGATCCCGACGTGCCGGATGGCCCGGGAGTCGGTGAGGTCGTCGGAGAAGAAGACCAGATCCCCCGGCAGCAGCTCGGCCCGCTTCGGGTGAGGTCCGGCGTTGTACTGGTCGTTGGCGACTCGCGGCAGCGTGACGCCCACACTCTCGTACGCGGCCTTCGTGAGCCCCGAGCAGTCGAAGCGTCCTGCCTGGTCAGTGGTGCCGTTGCCGCCCCACAGATAGGGCGTGCCGAGCTTCTTCTGCGCGTAGGTGATGGCCGCGGCGGCCTGCCTGGAGGGGTCGACCCGGGTCACCGGCGCGGCGAAGCTCTTCGACAGTGTGGTGATCGTCTTCACGTAGTTCTGGGTTTCCTTGTACGGCGGCACGCCCCCGTACTTGATGACCGCGTACGCGCCCGCGTTGTAGGCGGCGAGCATGTTCTCCGTGACGTTTCCCGGCGCGTCCTTCACATACGAGGCCAGCTGGCAGTCGTACGTGGCCGCCGACGGAATCGCGTCATTCGGATCCCAGACGTCGCGGTCCCCGTCGCCGTCACCGTCGACTCCGTGCGTGGCCCAGGTCCCCGGGATGAATTGCGCTATCCCTTCCGCTTTCGCCGGACTCTGCGCGTTCGGATTGAACCCGCTCTCCTGATACAGCTGGGCGGCGAGCAGCGCGGGGTTAATGGCACCGCACAGATTTCCCCACTTCTGTACGAGAGTCTGGTACGCGGCGGGTACGGCGCCCTTGGCGAGTCCGACCGAGCCTCCGCCGATCCCGCCCGCGAGGTTCCCGGCGACCATGTAGACGCCGACGACGAGCAGCATCACGAAGCTGATCCCGGCCCCGACGGCAGCGGTCGCTACGATCCATGCCTTACGCACCGTCAACCGCCCCTCACCGCCCGGGAGTCCGTCGGCCTCAGTCTAGAGGCGGCCCCCGCGCGGCGGGACGATCACGCACAAGGAGAAACCGCACGTGGCGACCCCGCCCCCGCACTCGAACGCGCCCCAGGGCAACCCCTTCGCACCGCAAGGCGGTTACGCGCCAAACGGGGCACCGACGGCACCGGCGTATGGCTCATACGGCACTCAGGACGCGTATGGCGCGCAGAATCCGGCGTACGGCGCACAGAACTCGGCGTACGGCGCACAGAGTCCGGCGTACGGCGCACAGGACTCGGCGTACGGCCACAATCCCTACGCCCCCGCGGGCGGCTACGCCTACCAGGCCGCCCCGCCGCTCACCCCGGGCTGCCGGATATGCGCCGCGCAGCCGGCCGGGGACATGACCATCCGTCAGCACACTGGTCTGCTGGTCGCGATGCGTTTCTCCAAGATGGAAGGCCCGTTCTGCCGCTCCTGCGCCACCGCGATCCACCGCGAGATGACGACGAAAACCCTGGCGGGCGGCTGGTGGAGCCCGGTGTCGCTGATCGCGTTCACGCCCGTCACCCTCCTCTGGAACCTCTACGTCCGCGCGAAGATCAGGAAGCTTCCGCACCCGACGCCGTCCCCGACCGGCGTGGTCATGGACCAGGGCAAGCCGGTCCTTCAGCGTCCGCTGGCGTATGTGGTGCTGCTTCTGCCGCTGCTGTGGCTCGCCGCGTACATCTCGAACGAGGTCACTTCACGGTCGTGACGGCTGCCTGGCGGTAGAGCGCCGTGACCTCGCCGCCGAAGACGACGCTGTAGGAGATGTCGTCGGTGGAGCCGCCCTCCTCGTGGCCGCCGATGACGCCGACGACCTCCCCGTCGCCGTTCACCCAGGGGCTGCCGCTCGTCCCCGCGGCGAAGGCGGGGCACTCGATGCGCTGCTGGGCGGGGTCCTGGACGGTGGGCTTGTTGGTGCAGGTGAGGGGGGTCTCGAAGGAGCTGGGATACCCGGTGACGGTGACGGCGGTCGAGCCGGTGGCGCGCCCGGAGGCAACCACGTTTCCGCCCCCAACGGCGTCCTCGAGGTCCTCGCCCGCCTTGTCCTCCACGACGGCGAAGGCGACGTCGCTGTCCTCGTCCGCGTTGTCCGTCCACCCCTCGGGGACGAAGATGCCCTGGACCTCCCAGAACCCGTAGGGCGCGCTGCCGTCCCGGTAACCGGGCGCGAAGCGCATGGCTCCTGCGCCGGCCACGCAGTGCGCGGCGGTGACGATCAGATCGCGCTCGGCACTGTGCACGACGGAAGCGGTACAGAAGTGCCCGTTGCTGCCGGTGGTTCCGCCGCTCCCGTGGAACAGCGCCCCCACTCGAGCGGTCTGCTTGTTCACGGCGGCGTGGACGGTCACCCCGAGGGGCCCGGGACCGCCGTCGGCGGCCGCCACGGAGGAGGACGTGACGGCCAACAGCACAACCGCACCGAGCAGAGCGTGCCGCCGGGTGCCTGGGGGACGGATGGTGCGCTTCATCACTCCTCACCTTGCCGCGCCGCGGTGAGAAAAACCCTGCGGCCACACTGAGAATTCTCTGTGAGCCCGCGCTGCCCGTCATCTCGAGGAGGCCCTCTACCCCCGGGCTGGGTCACCGAGGAGCGCCCTGCCCGGCCTCCGTCACCCCGTGCACTCCGCCCACAGCAGCTTCCCGCCCTTCGACGCGCCCAGTTCGCGCAGCACGGAGACGCCCCATGCGTCCGCGCAGGCCCGCACGAGGGGCAGACCGCGGCCGTGTTCGGCGTCTTCCGGGGGTAAGGGGGTCGGGGTGCCGTTCGCCGTGAAGCCCGGTGGGACTCTCGGGTCGGTGTCCCACACCGCGACCGTGAGCCGGTCCGGCTGGACCGAGCGGATACGCAGGGCGTAGGGGCCGTTGGTGTGCAGGTGGGCGTTGGTGAGCAGCTCGGACGCCAACAGCTCGGCGGTGGGCGTGAGTTCGGCGAGCTCATGGGCGGCCAGGATCGTGCGAAGGGTGACCCGGGCGATACCCGGGGCACGGGGATCATGCGGGAGTTGGAGGGTGTAGGCCCAGGACGGGGATACGGTTGCCATCGGAAGTCTCCGATCACGGAGGAGAGTTGGGCGGTGCCGTGTCGTTACGGGTGGTACCGGTGGTGCGGGTGCTACGGAGTGCCCAGTGACCGCGGTCGCTCCGTCGAGCGGGGTGCTTCTGGGCGGGGGCCCGACCATTAAGGTAGCGGGGCCTCATGTCATGCATGACACGAATGCTTGAGTATCTATGACTTGCCACCCGTGTGGGTGACCAGCCGCAGCAAGGAGGCGGGCCGGCCGATGAGAAGCAGCCCGACGGGTCGACAACTCCGCTTCGGCGGTGAGCTGCGCAAACTGCGCGAGCGAGCGGGCCTGAGTGCGACCCAGGCCGGTCAACTGATCGGCGCGCAGCAGAGCCAGATCAGCAACATGGAAGCCGGGCGCATCGGCGTGAGCGCGGAACGCGTGCGGACGCTGGCCTGCCATTACAAGTGCGCGGACAAAGCCCTCGTCGAAGCACTCGCGGGCATGGCCTCCGAACGCAAACGCGGCTGGTGGGAGGAGTACCGCGAGATCCTGCCCGCCGCGCTGCTGGACCTCGCCGAGGTGGAGCACCACGCCGGACACCTGCGTACCGCCGTCACCGTGCACATCCCCGGCCTGTTCCAGACCACCGACCATGCCCGCGAGCTGTTCCGCCTGGTCGTGCCCGAACTCGCCCCACCGGACATCGAGCACCGGGTGTCGTTCCGCATCAAGCGTCAGACCGTCCTCTTCAGGGATCCTCCCACCCCTCAGGTGGCGATCGTCCACGAAGCGGCTCTGCGCATGCAGTTCGGCGGAGCCACCGTGGCCAAGGCGCAGTTGCGGCACCTGCTGGACATGAGCGAGCGGGACCACATCATCCTGAAGGTGCTCCCCTTCGCCGCGGGTTCCTTCCCCGGCTCGGGCCAGTCGATCTTCTATTCACGCGGACCCGTGCCCCAGCTCGACACCGTGCACCTCGACCAGTCCCACGGCCCCGTATTCCTTGACGCCGAAGCTCAGCTACAGATGTACCGAGTCCTCCTGGACCGTATGGAATCCGCGTCCCTCACCCCCGAGGACTCCCGTGACTTCATCCACAAGCTGATCCACGACCTGTGAAGGAACCCGAATGATCCAGCATGCCCCCTGGCAGAAGTCGTCCTACTGCGGCTCGGGCGACTCGTGCGTACACGTCACCGGCACCCACGCCCGCATATATCTCACCGAAAGCGGCGACCCCACCCGAGCCATACTCGGGGCCACCCCCGTGGCCCTCCGCGCCCTCATCCACGTACTGAAGGAGAACCACCCCCGTGGCTGAAGTCCCCCCCAACCTGGACTGGGTCCGCGCCGCCCCGGACGACGCGACCGGCCCCGGCCCCTGGATCGAGCTCGCCTTCGGCGACAACGACCTGGTCTACATCCGGGAGACCAGCGACCCCGAGAACGTCGTCACGACCACCCAGAAGAAGTGGGACGCGTTCGTACTGGGCGTACAGGCGGGAGAATTCGACCACTTCGTCGAGGGACTGGAGGACATCGAGGGCACGGAAGCCGAGCCGGCTGAACGCCAGTAGACACGGGACCGTCGGGGGCCCGAGGGGCCCCCGGGTATGCGGGCGCCCCCGTTGACTGGGACGCGTCCGGAGGGACGGGGCGCGATCACGCCCCGTCAGCACGCCGGGCGGGCCGCCAAGGCCGACATGACTGGCCCCTGCCTGGCGGGAACCCGCTTGAGTTGTCAGCCTCCGAGAATCCCGCTGGGCAGAACTCCGCTGATTACGCTGGCGGGGTTGGTCGAAAGGGAGTCGACGGGGTTACCGCCGGAGCCGTTGGCGCTGTTGCCGGGGAGCAGACCACCGAGAGCGCCGGAGCCGCCGGCAAGACCTCCGAGGAGCCCACCGCTACTGCTCGGCGGCGGGGTGTCGGCGGAGGCGCTGGGGACGCCGGAGACGAGCAACCCGACGGTGAGAACGCTGACGGTCGTTACGACTGCGCCCGCCCTGCGTAGGGTTTTGCGGTTTACCATCGGTACCTCCGTATTGCCGTTGTTTTGACCCCGACAACACAGTCTTCACACGGCGGCCCGGTCAGGCTCTGAGAACAATGGAGATTCACCCCTAATGATCAACGGCCGACCAGCGGATCCCCGGCGAGCCGGCTCGCCCGGCCGCTTCGGAAGTGACTTGTTCGATACCGACAATGGGCGGCGCCGACAGCCGACGTGACCAGCGGCAGCAACGGCTCCTGCACGACGATCTACTTCTGCACCGCCAAGTCGGGCTACGACGGCCCGACCGGCTGGGGCACCCCGGAGGGCGTCGACGCCTTCACCGGCTGACCTTCGACGGGACGGCGTGCGGCGGGCCGTGGCATCCAGCCACGGCCCGCTTGTCAAAAACCCTTGAGAACACTGTGAGTTGAGTCAAGCAGCCGTCAGCTTCCAGCCATCCGGCAGCCATGGAGAGGTCACGCGGAAGTCAGGATTCCAGAAGCCTCTTGTTGTCGCGTACTCAACAAGAGATGGTCATCCGCGGGCCGCACGGCCCACCGCCGGGGACACCGAACCGGCGGCGCACCCGCACCGCCCCTGCCAACCACTCTCAGGAGGCTGTACGTTGCGCACCACACCGACCCAAAGACCTTCCGTACACGGCAGTTGGTGCCGAATAGGCGCAGCCGCCTTCGGCACGGCGGCACTCGTCCTCGCGAGCTTCGGCAGCGCCGGAGCGGCGGACGCCCAGGCCGGCGTCGCGAAGGTCACCCCCCACGTCAGCTGGACCAGGGCATGCGCGACGCCCACCAAGGCGGACGTCGCGGCCTGTAACGCCAAACGCGTCACCGGCGGCGTCACGGAGTACCTGGCGGACAAGGCGTACGCCAAGGGCGTCACCCCGAAGGCCGCCGACGCCTCCACCCCCTCCGGTTTCGGGCCGACGGACCTCCAGGCCGCCTACGGCCTGACCTCCGCCGCCGCCTCCAACGGCTCGGGCGAGACGATCGCCATCGTCGACGCGTACAACGACCCGAACGCCGAAGCGGACCTGGCGACCTACCGCTCGTACTACGGCCTGACCGCCTGCACCACCGCCAACGGCTGCTTCAAGAAGGTCAGCCAGACCGGCTCGACGACCTCCCTGCCGTCGAGCAACACCGGGTGGGCCGAGGAGATCTCCCTCGACCTCGACATGGCCAGCGCCATCTGCCCGAAGTGCAACATCCTGCTGGTCGAGGCCAAGTCCGCCACCATGGCCAACCTCGGCACCGCGGTGAACGAGGCGGTGACCCTGGGCGCCAAGTACGTCTCCAACAGTTACGGCGGCTCCGAGTCCTCCTCCGACACCTCATACGACACCTCGTACTTCAACCACGCCGGTGTCGCCATCACCGTCAGCGCGGGCGACTCGGGCTACGGCGCCGAGTACCCGGCGGCCTCCAAGTACGTCACCTCCGTCGGCGGCACCGCGCTGACCAAGGCCACCTCCACCACCCGCGGCTGGACCGAGACGGTCTGGAAGACCAGCAGCACGGAAGGCACGGGCTCGGGCTGCTCCTCCTACGACGCGAAGCCCACCTGGCAGACCGACACCGGCTGCTCGAAGCGCACCATCTCCGACGTCTCGGCGGTCGCCGACCCGGCCACCGGCGTCTCGGTCTACGACTCGTACGGCATCACGGCGGGCTGGTACACCTTCGGCGGTACGAGCGCCTCCTCGCCGATCATCGCGGGTGTGTACGCCCTCGCCGGCACCCCGTCCTCCAGCTCCTACCCGGCGAAGTTCCCGTACACGGCGGCCGGCACCTCGGCGCTCAACGACGTGACCTCGGGCAACAACGGCACCTGCACCACCAGCTACCTCTGCACCGCCACGTCCGGCTACGACGGCCCGACCGGCTGGGGCACCCCGGAGGGGGTCGCGGCCTTCACCGGCTGACCTCCGGGGGCGGGGCCGCCGGGGGGACGTGGGGATCCTCGGCAGCACCTAGGGAACGGGTCGCGGCAACCAGCCGCGGCCCGTTTTCCCGTGCCGGGAGACAGCGGGATAACCTTCGGTCATCGACGCGACGGCCCGTCAGAAACGGGACACGTGCGAGGCATGGCTACGAGGCGGGCGGGGCGTGCGCTTCGTAGAAGGGGGTTAACGACAGAACCACACCACAGGTTCCGGTCTTACTTCATTGCCCGGCGTGACCGGCCGTGATACACAGAGTGACCATACGACCCCTCGCATACCGTCCCAGGCTCCCCTGAGCGTCCCGCTTGGGCCGGTGGCAAGGTATTCGTACGAAACCCGCCAATCAATGACGCCAAGTCGACATACGACAGCGTCATTGTCGGCGAGAATGGGCCCGGCCTCTGCGCGCAGTGGCAGAGGGTGCAGAACTACCCACTAGGGGCGGTGACTTACATGCTTTTCGCAGCCGACAAGGGCGACATCACCACGATCATCGGCGGGATCGCCCCGGACTGGGGTCCCTTCGGCAGCCTCGGCAACGAGGCGAAGGTGATGATCGAGGTCGTGATGGCGGTCGCCATCCTGCTCTGCCTCGGCATCGCGATCTGGGGCGCCGCCAAGCAGCGCATCGGCGCGACCGCCCTCCGCGACACCTTCAGCGCCGAACAGGGCAAGGGCCTCATCATCGCGGGCCTCACCGGAGTCTTCATCATCGGATCCCTCGGCACGCTCTTCACCATCGTGTACGGCATGGCTGTCTAGCGCGTGCCCGGCGCCCCCTTGCCCGGCCGGGCGCGCCCGGACCCCTCTCCCCTCCGACCCACCTGTCCGTCGTGCCCACCGGCTGAGGTTGCGTTTCCCTGATGTCCCTGATGTCGAGTCACCACACCGCGCCCGCGCGGGAACCAGCACGGCTACCGTCGTACTACTTGGTTCAGCGAGAGGTTGAGGGGGCGTACGCGACATGAGTCTCGGCGACGAACCCGGCTACGGCGACGGCCCGCGCGGCGAGGACGGGGGCTACGGCGGCTCCGGCCAGACCCGCACCCGCCTCCCCGACCGCCCCGGCGACGTATACGGCGGCGCCCGCCGCGGCCGTTCCGCCTCCCGGAGCCTGGTCACGGTCGTCGGCGTCGTCGTCCTCCTCATCGCCGCCATCGCCTTCGCCAACCGCAGCGACGACTCGTCCTCCTCCGGAGGGGGCCCCAGCGACAAGGCCAGAACCTCACCGACGGCGGCTTCCGGGCAACATCCGGTGGAGTCGAAGACAGCGGGGATCCCGGCGGGGTTCGCGCACAGTGGGGAGGGGGCGGAGAGCGCGGCGGCGAATTACGCGGTGGCGTTGGGATCGACGGGCATGTTCAAGACGGCCACACGGCACGACATCGTCAACACGATCTATACGTCGGACGCGGCCGGCCAGCTCCAGGGCCCGATGGACCAGGCGTACTCCGCTGACTTCCTCAGCAAGCTGGGGCTCGACGCGGGCGGCAATCCGCCGGCCGGCAGCACGTTCGTCTCGCGCACGATCCCGGTCGGCACCAAGCTCCAGCAGTACAGCGACACCGGCGCCAACGTCTCCGTCTGGTACATGGGGCTCATCGGCATGTCCGGTCAGACCTCGACCGACCCCGTCAGCTCGACCTGGAAGACGTGGACCTTCGAGCTCCAGTGGGACAGCGGCGACTGGAAGATCGTGACGGGCTCTCAGAAGGACGGCCCCGCCCCGGTCCCGGGCGACGACAAGGCCGCCACCTCGGAAGAGATCAGCAAGGCCATTGAGGAGTACGGAGGGTTCACGTATGCCCGGTAGCCGAAGCCGCGCCCTCAAGCTCACGGCCGTCGTCGCCGTCGTACAAAGCACGGCGGTCCTGCTGGCCACCCATGCCGCAGCGGCACCGACCCCGACACCGTCGACCTCGCAGGACCCGTGCGGCCTCCTGATCGGTCCCGCCAAGCAGTACTGCAAGAGCGACAAGGGAAGCGGCGGCTCCGGCAGTACCACCGACCCCAGTCTCACCTCGACCCTCGACCCCCTCTCCTCCCTGGCCAAGGGCTGCGCCGACGCCGCCTCCTGGACCGTCGACAAGCTCTCCGCCGCCGTGAACGACACGGCGAACGTGGACTTCACGAACCCGAAGTTCCTGCAGCAGTACGCGGTCGTCTTCGCGGCGTCGACGATTCTGACGCTGCTGCTGTGGCTGCTGGCGGTGGCGAAGAGGGCGGTGCGCGGAGTCCCGCTCACCACCGCCCTCTCGGAGGCGATCGGGTTCCTGTGGCTGACGGTGCTGGCGTCGGCGTTCACGCCGCTGATCCTCTACACGGTCGTATCGGCGACGGACGGCGTGACCGAGGTGCTCGCCAAGACCACCGGTAACCAGACGAACGCGTTCTTCGGGACGTTCTCGGGCGCCCTGAGCAAGGGCGAGAACATCGGCGGCGGCCCGATCATGCTGATCGTGGTGTCGCTGGTGTCGATCCTGGCGGCCGGCGTGCTGTGGCTGGAGCTGGTCATCCGCGCCGCACTGCTCTACGTGGGCGCCCTCCTCGGCACCGTCGTGTACGCGGGCCTCGTCGACAAGAACCTGTGGGGCCATGTCCGCCGCTGGGCGGGCATCATGATCGCGGTGATCCTGGTGAAGCCGGTGATCGTGATCGTGCTGGGCCTGGCGGGCGCGCTGTCCTCGGACAGCGGCCCCGACGCGTTCTCCGCCGTGGTGTCGGGCCTAGCCATCATCCTGCTGGCCATCTTCGCCAGCGCGATGATCTACCGCTTCGTCCCCGGCTTCGGCGACGAGATCGCCGGCTCCCGCAACAACCGCATCATGCAGGGCGCCGAGGGCAAGGCCGCGGCCGTGATCAGCTCCCCGGCCACCCTGGTCGCGCAGGGCATCAAGACGCACAGCTCCCGCGCCGACAACAACGGCGGTGGCGGCGGCAGCCAGCCCCGCCCCGCCAACCCCGCGTCCGGCGGTGTGGCCGCGCACAGCACACGTACGCCGAACGGAGGCGGCGGATCTGTCCCCTCCGCCGCACCCCCGCCGCGTACCAGCCCGGTCAACACCCCGCATGCGAGCAACACCCGCAACAGCAGTACCAACCGCACGGGAGGTGAAGGGCGTTGACGACCGAGTCCCACGTGTCCCATCCGGTCACGCCCCGCCGTACATATCTGATCGGCCGCGCCCGGCCGAACGCGATCGTCGGCCGGAACCGCGAGTCCGGCGAGATCGCGCTGATCATCGCGGGCGCGTTCCTGGGCATGATGTGCGGCCTGCTCGTCCCGGTCCTGTCCCTGCGGATCGTGCTGCTGATGGGCTTCCCGCTGCTGGCCCTCGCCGCGGTGTACGTCCCGTACAAGCGCCGTACGTTCTACAGGTGGTTCGAGATCAACCGCAGCTACAAGCGGACCCTGCGTCGGGGGACGACGTACCGCAGCAATGTCATGGAGGCCGGTACGCGGTTCGACGGGAAGGAAGTCGAGATCGGCCCGCCGCCCGGCATCGGGCGGATCCAGTGGCTCGCGGCTCCCTTCGGCCCCGACGAGATCGCCGTACTGCTGCACGCCGACCGGCGGACGGTGACGGCCGCCATCGAGATCGAAGGGCCCGGCGTCGGCCTGCGCGACAGCGAGGACCAGGAGGCCCTCGTCGACCGCTTCGGCACGCTCCTCAAGCACGTCGCGAACGGCGACGGATTCGTCACCCGCCTCCAGATGCTCGCCCGCACCCTCCCCGCCGACCCGGACGCCCACGCCAAGGACGTCTCCGTACGGGGCGACGAGCGGGCCCCCGGGTGGCTGCGGCAGTCGTACGACCAGCTCCAGTCCATGGTGTCCACGAGCAGTGAGCAGCACCGCGCCTATCTCGTCGCGTGCATGCCCTACTCGCGCGAGCTGGCCGCCGAGGCGCAGGCCATGGCCCGGGCGGCGCGGCCGCAGGCCGGCCGGAAGCTGGACCGCGACGCGGGCCTCGCCGTCGTCATGGCGCGCGAGCTGACCGACATCTGCTCCCGGCTCCAGGAAGCCGACATCCGCGTACGGCAGCCGCTCGGTCAGGGGCGGCTCGCCTCGCTCGTGCACTCGATGTACGACCCCGACCACCCCATGGACCACATCCAGGCGATGACCAAGCGCAACGCCTGGCCGGCCGAGCTGGACGCCATGGAGCCCACCTACCTTCAGGCGAAGACCCGCGAGTCCTCAACCCGCGCCCCGTGGTGCCACGCCACGGCCTGGGTGAAGGAGTGGCCGATGACCCCGGTCGGCGTCAACTTCCTGGCCCCGCTGCTGGTCCACACCCCGGACGTCATCCGGACGGTCGCCGTCACGATGGACCTCGAGCCCACCGAGGTCGCCATCGAGCGCATGCTGACGGAGAAGACCAACGACGAGGCCGAGGCCAGCCGCCAGTTGAAGATGAACCGCACGGTGGACCCGCGTGACATCGCCTCGCACAACCGTCTGGACCAGCGCGGCGAGGACCTCGCGAGCGGCGCCGCGGGCGTCAACCTCGTCGGCTACATCACCGTCTCGTCCCGCTCGCCGGAAGCCCTCGCCCGCGACAAGCGCACCATCCGCGCCTCGGCCGGCAAGTCGTACCTGAAGCTGGAGTGGTGCGACCGCGAGCACCACCGGGCCTTCGTCAACACACTGCCGTTCGCCACCGGAATCCGCAGGTAGGGGCTGATGTTCTGATGCGGGATCCGCTGTCCGCCGCGACCGACGCCTTCACGTCCTTCCTCTTCGGCAAGGTCGAGACGACCCGCCTCCCCGTGCGCACCTCCACGGGCCAGGCCCAGGCCGTCTACCTCCCGACCGCCGCGCCCGGCCTCGGCGACTCGGGCGTCATCATCGGCCGCGAGGTGTACTCCGGGAAGGGGTACATCTACGACCCCTTCCAGCTGTACGGGCAACAGCTCCCGGCCCCGCACTGGCTGGTCCTCGGCGAGTCCGGCAACGGCAAGTCGGCGCTCGAGAAGACGTACGTACTGCGGCAGTTGCGCTTCCGCGACCGCCAGGTCGTCGTCCTCGACGCGCAGGGCGAGGACGGCGTCGGCGAATGGAACCTCATCGCGCAGGAGCTGGGGATAACTCCCATCCGCCTCGACCCGACGGCCGCCCTGGACATGGGTATCCGGCTCAACCCGCTCGACCCGGCGATCACGACGACGGGCCAGCTGGCGCTTCTGCGCACCATCATCGAGGTCGCGATGGGCCATGGCCTGGACGAGCGGTCCGGCTTCGCGCTCAAGGTCGCGCACGCGTACGTCAACGAGACCATCGTCGAGCGCCAGCCGGTGCTGACCGACATCGTGGAGCAACTGCGCCACCCCGAGCCCGAGTCGGCCGAGGCGATGAACGTCGCCCTGGACGACGTACGGGCGTGGGGCCTGGACGTGGCCCTGGTTCTCGACCGCCTGGTGGACGGTGACCTGAGGGGCATGTTCGACGGCCCGACGACGGTCGGCATCGACCTGGACGCCCCGCTGATCGTCTTCGACCTGTCCCACATCGACCGCAACTCCATCGCCATGCCGATCCTGATGGCGATCGTGGGGGTGTGGCTGGAGCACACCTGGATCCGGCCGGACCGCAAGAAGCGCATCTTCCTGGTGGAGGAGGCCTGGCACATCATCAACAGCCCGTTCGTGGCCCAGCTCTTCCAGCGCCTGCTGAAGTTCGGGCGACGCCTGGGCCTGTCCTTCGTGGCGGTGGTCCACCACCTGTCCGACGTCGTGGACGGCGCGGCGGCGAAGGAGGCCGCGGCGATCCTGAAGATGGCGTCGACCCGGACGATCTACGCCCAGAAGGCGGACGAGGCGCGGTCGACGGGCCGGGTGCTGGGCCTTCCCCGCTGGGCGGTCGAGATCATCCCGACCCTGACACCCGGCATCGCGGTCTGGGACGTCAACGGCAACGTCCAGGTGGTCAAACACCTCATCACCGAGACCGAACGCCCCCTCGTCTTCACCGACCGCGCCATGACCGAGTCCTCCGCCGACTTCCTCTCCGACGACGCGCTGCGCGCCGCGGAACTGGAAGCCGAGGAGCGGGCAGCGGCCTTCATGGAACAGCACCTCAGCGATCTCGACGACTCCTCCGAGTCCACGGTGGCCTGAGAGGTGGCGTGAGATGAGACCGGACCGACGCGACGAGGAAAGAGGCGTCCCCGACGGGCTGTTGGTCGGGGTGCTGGCCTTCCTTCTCGGCATGACCTTGATGGTGTGGACGGCCACCGGCCTCGCGGCCTGGTTCTCCCGGGGCGCCTGGCCGGACGCCGTCACCTTCGCCCACACACCCCTGGCCATGCGCCACCTCATCGGCCAACCCCACGATGTCGCCGGCGCCTGGCCGGACGCTCCCCCGACCCAACTCTCCGGCTACGGCCTCTTCTGGGGCCTGTTCATCGGCCAGCTGATGGTGCTGCTGGTGCTCGCGGTGTTCGTGATGGGGACGGTGGCAAGGTGGAGGGCGGGCAGGGTGCGGCGGAAGGCGGAGGCGACGGCTGTGGGCCCTGTCGGCGCCTACGGTGTGGGGGTGCCACGCCAGGCCACGGAAAGGCAGCCGGCAGCGGAACCCGCGATGGAGCGTCAGCCGCCGACGGCCCCCCAGCCGACGCCGGCCCCCTCGACGGCTCCCCTCGCAGCCAACGGTGAGCGGCCGGGCGGGTGGGAAACAACCCGCGCCGAAGGCGCCACCCCCACCACGCACCCGCAGCCGCCGACGCCTCCGCCGGCAACTGACGGTGAGCCGGCGACCGGCTGGACAGCGACCCGCGCGCTCATCCTCGGCCCCGCCGAAACCCGCCACCCCACCGCGACCCAGGCCGTACGAGACGCGGAGGGCCCCGCTCTCGTCATCACCTCGAACCCGCAAACCTGGTCGGAGACCAAGGACGCCCGAGCCAAACTCGGCCCCGTCCTCCTCTACGACCCCGCGCACCTGTGCGACACCCCGGCCCGCCTCCACTGGTCCCCCGCCTCCGGCTGCGAGGACAAGGCGACGGCGGCGGCAAGGGCGGGGGCCCTCCTCGCCCCCGTGCGCCCCACCGCCAAGGTGGACCAGGCGATGGCAGACGTCGCGGAAACGCTCCTGCGCAGCTATCTGCACGCCGCCGCCGTGGAGGCCAAGCCCTTCCGCCACGTCCACCGCTGGGCCCAGGGCACCGGCGTACAGGACGCGGTACGAGCCCTCCGTACAAACCCCAAGGCCGCATCGGGCGCCGCGGGCGAACTCGAAGCCGCTCTCACCTCGCACCCCGAACGCCGCGACATCGCCCAGGAGTTGACAGCCCGCGCCCTCTCCTGCCTCTTCACGGTCAACATCCGCGAATCCTGCGCCCCGAACCGAAGTGACAGCCTCGCCCTGGATTCCTTCGTGAACGAAGGGGGCACGCTTTATGTGGTCGGCGAACCCCTCGAGGACCCCAAGGCGAACCCCGGCGCCATGCCGCTCCTGACGGCCCTCGCCTCAAGCGTGGTCGAGCGCGGCCGGCGCATGGCCGAACGGTCATCCTCCGGTCGCCTCGACCCACCACTCACGCTCGTCCTGGACGACGTCGCCGCCGTGGCCCCGCTCCCCCAGCTCCCGGAGCTCCTCACCGCCGGAGCGGACCGCGGCCTGCCGACCCTGGCCCTGCTCCGGTCCCGGGAGCAGCTCCGCAGCCGCTGGCCGCAGTACGAGATCCCCGTATAGCCGGCCCTCGCCGGGGCCCTACGCGGCCCGCTCCCGAGTGATCACGAACTCGACCTCGAGCTCTCCCGGAGCCCCCGGCACCTCCGTGGTCCCCCCGGTCGGCACGAACCCCGCCTTCCTGTAGAACGCCTCGGCGCGGGCGTTCTTCTCGTGCACGAAGAGCCGTACCCGCTCCAACCCGATCCCCCAAGCCCACTCAAGCGCCGCATCGAAGAGCGCCCGCGTCACACCGGCCGCACTCCCTCGGTGCTCGGGCCGTACGAAAACCCCCACCAGATGCGCCTGGCTCAGCTCGACCACGCTCCCGAAGGGATCTCGCGATCCGGCCTCCTCGACCAGCACGGTCACGGATCCGGCCCAGACCCCGTCCTCGCCCACGACGACGATCTGCTGCCGTTCCGTCGCCCCCTCGGCCGCCCCCGCGGCTCGCTCCTTCCAGAACGCGTCGGACTTCGCCGCGGCGTCCTCGTACGTCTCCAGGAACGCCAGATGCGCGACCGGATCCCGCAGGGCGGCGAGCCGAAGCTCCTTCACCTTGGCCCACTCGTCGGAACGTATCGAACGGATCACGTGATTCATGCACGCCACGGTATTACGCGGGTACGACATCGCTCACCTGATATCCACCCTGGTGATCGCCGCCGTCCGGGCTCCCGGCATGCTCTTCCCTGTAGGCACATGGAGCGCAGGGGAGAAAGCCGTATGACCAAGGTCCAACTGGACGAACTCCGCGAGGTCATCCATCCCGCGGGCAAGCTGGACAGCAGGGCCGAGCACTGGGCCGGCCGCCTCTACATGCGGTCCGTGTCCCTCCGGGTGACGCGCCATCTGCTCGGCACACGTATCTCGCCGAACCAGCTCACGGCGATCATGGTCGTGGCGGGCGTGCTCTCCGGAGTTGCCCTGATCCTGCCGGGCCTGGGCGGCGCCGTACTCTCCGTCCTCTTCATGCAGCTGTACCTGCTGCTGGACTGCGTGGACGGCGAAGTGGCCCGCTGGCGCAAGCAGTTCAGCCCGCTCGGCGTCTATCTGGACCGCCTCGGCGCGTACCTCGCCGACGCCGCCGTCATGGTCGGCATGGGCATGCGCGCCGCCGAACTCGGCCTCGACCCCTACCTGGTGGCCGGTCTGGCCGCCGCCATCGGCGTCCTCCTCCTCAAGTCCTCCTCCGACCTCGTACATGTGGCCCGCTCGGACAGCGGCATGGGGAAGGCAACCGACCAGTCCGTCGTCCCGCGCTCCACCGGCCTCGCCCGGGTCCGCCGCCTCACCTCGGCCGTCGGACTCCATCGCCTGGTCAACGGCATCGAGTGCACCCTGCTGCTCCTCGTGACCGCGATCGTCGACATGGCGCTCGGCGACCTGACGGCCACGAAGATCGCGACGGCGGCCGTCACGGCGATCGTGTGGCTGCTGGTCCCCGCGCACATCGTCTCGATCGTCGCGTCGTCCCGCCTGAAGTAGCAAGAGGCATACGGCGAGGGGGGCGGCCTGTCCGAGGCCGCCCCCCTTCTTCCGCTTACCGCCCGTGCTGACTCAGTCGTCGTCGTCCTGGTCCGCCGCCTGATCCTTCGGCACGGACCCGTAGAGATCGTGCCGCGGTTCGGGCATCACGGAGGCCTTGCCGCGCACGCTCTTCCAGATCGCCTCGTTGAAGGTCCGCTCGTCGATCTGGTCCTCCTTGGTGAGGTCCTGTTTCCCCGACACCTTCGCCATCGGCGAGTTGACCGTGTTCACAGCCGCCAGATCGGTCGACGGCTTCACAGCGTCGTACGCGCCGGCATCCGGCTTCGCTGTGAACGAGTTCACCATTGGTGTGGCGTACGCGTCGAACTGCGTCATCGGCGACAGCCCGAGCACCAGCTCGATCGTCCGCACCATGGAGGCGGTGCTGTAGAAGGTCGAGTCGACCCGCCCGGTCTGCGTGTACGGGCTGATGACCTGCGAAATCGTCCGGTGGGCGTCCACATGGTCGGGCCCGTTCTGCGCGTCGTCCTCCGTCACGAAGATCGCGGTCGACTTCCAGTACGTGGAGTGCGACACCTTGTCGACCAACTGCCCGAGCGCCCAGTCGTTGTCGGCGACGTACGCCTGCGGGGTCGGCATCCCGGCCTTGGTCCCCGAGGTGTGGTCATTGGGCAGCCGCACCATCTCGAAGGCGGGGAGATTCCCGTTCGCCTCGTACTGGGCGAACTCCTTCTTCCACTCCTCGATCCGCGGGCTGCCGCAGGTCGTCGTCCGCGCGGGGAAGCTGTTCGCCGAGTCCGGGCAGTTGAGGTTGTACGGCCCGAAGTCATGGTCCGTCCCGGCGTTCAGCACCGGATCCTCCGCCCCCGCCTTCCCTGCCGCGTCCACGTTCACATAGAACCCGTAATTGCGGAAGCCGACGCCTTTGTCCGCGAGCCGCTGCCAGATGTACGCGTGCTCGGGGTCCTTGTTGGGCGCGATGGCGGGGTCGTGGTTCTCCGACGGATAGGAGTGGTTGCGTCCGGAGTAGTTGCCGGGCCAGCCCTGCTCGCTGTACGGGTTGGAGTTGGCGGCCACGGTCCAGTTCCAGCCCTGCGCGCTCACCTCGGCGTCCGCGTAGAAGTTGTCCAGCGTCACGAACCGCTTCTGCAGCGCACGCGCGTTGGGCACGGAGTCGTCACCGAAGAGATTCAGCGAGGCGTCCCCGTTGCCCTGGCTCAGCGATCCGAACTCCTGGTCGTACGTCCGGTTCTCCTTGACCACGTAAATAATGTGCTTGATCGGCGACTCCTCCCCGACCCGCCGGGGTACGACAGCTCCGCTCGCCCGCGGATTGTCCTTCTGCTCGAACCCGTTGTTGGCGACGACGCTCTGCGTCCACCCACTCAACTGCTGCGCGCCGCCGTCCAGGGAGATGGTCGACAAAGTGCCCATCATCATCGATCCGGAGTACTGGTCCGGCGACGCGGGCGCGCTGGAGGTGGGGTTGGGATATCCCGGCCCGTTGTTCGGCGCGGCACCGAGTCCCTTGGCGTTGGTGACGTACAGCTTCCCGTCGTGCGGGAGGACTGCCGTCGGGTACCACGCCGTCGGGATCAGCCCGTCCGTCTTCCCGTCCTTCACGCTCACGACAGCGATGTCGTTGTTCCCGGAGTTGGCGACATAGAGCCGCTGCCCGTCGTCGGACAGCGCCAGCGCGTCGGGATTGCTGCCGACGGGCGCCTGCGCATAAGGCGCGAGACCGATGGTCCGCGTGACCTTCCGCGTCCCGTTGTCGATGACACTGACCTCGTCGCTGTCTCCGTTGGCCACATAGAGGGTGCCCCCCGCCGCGTCGGCGATGATGGCGTTGGGATGCGTCCCGACCTTGACGGATGCCTGCTGCACGGGCGCGGCACCGCTGACATCGAGCACGCTGACGGTGTCGCCGCCCTGGTTGGTGACATACGCGGTCTTCCCGCCGTCGGTGAGCGCGACGGCGTACGGGTCGTGCCCCGCAGCCGTGGTCGCCATCGAACCGTCGCCGAGGTTCACCACGGTCACCGCGTCCGCGAGCCGGTCGGCAACGACCAGCCGTTTCCCGTCGGGCGTGACGGCGATCCCGGCCGGATACATGTTCACGGCCTGCCCGTCGGGGTTCTTCGTCGGCAGCTTGATGGAGTCCTTCTCCGTCAACCGCCCGTCCACCACGTCATACGTGTGGATGATCTCGCGCCCGCCCCCACTGGCGAACGCGCGCTTGCCGTCAGGACTGAACGCCAGCCCGGTGAAGATGGCCGCCGGGCTGTTGTACGAGATGGTCTGCACGACCTCCGAGTGCTCGGGGTCGACCACCTGCAAGGACTGGGTTCCCTGACCGGCGTTGCTCACCAGGAGCATGCTCTTGTCGGGCGACAGCACCGCGTTGAGCGGCAGGTTCCCGAGCTCGGTCTGTTGACCGGCGGGGGTGACCGTGTAGCCGACGGGGGTGATGGCCGTCCCGTCGCCCTTGGGGCCGGCGGCGCCCTGGCTGGCTGGGCTGGGCCTGCGAGTCCCAGCCGCCGAGGGCCCGGATGTGGTCGGCG
>NZ_JBEZKJ010000128.1:0-19597 GCF_040651675.1 Streptomyces sp. NPDC048415
ACCGTCCGGCTTGCGCCAACGCCCGCCACAGAGCAGGACTTTGGGCGTTGCGCTTGGCCGGGTTGGTCAGCGTCACCGTGGCGATCGCGTCGTCGTACGCGGCCCGGACGGGCCGCTCGCGGAGGCGGAGGCGGCGGGGGTGGCTCTGCTGTCCGTGGACGAGGACATCGCCTGGCACCACGTGCATTTGTTGCTCGCCTCGGCGATCGGGGCCCGCCCGGCGGCCCCCGGGAGCGGGATCGGGGAGCTGTTCGCGCTGGCCGACGCGGTGGCCGCGGCCGTCGGCGGGGCCACCGCCGTGGAAGACCCGCGGCAGCGGATCCTCGCCTACTCGACCGTGCCGGGGCAGGGAGTCGACGAGGACCGGCGGCAGGGCATCCTCGGCCTGCGGGTGCCGAAGAGCCCGGAGAACTCGGAACAGTACCGGGTGCTGTTCGCGGCGCAGGGCCCGGTGCGGCTGCCCGCGCTGGGCGGCGGGGACCCGCTGCCCCGGCTCGCCGCGGCCGTCCGCGCCGGGGGCGAGACCCTCGGCTCGCTGTGGGTCGTGGACGACGGCAACCTCGCGCCGGACGCCGAGGAGGCGCTCGCGCAGGGCGCGTCCACCGCGGCGCTGCTCCTGCTGCGGGCCCGGGCCGCGCAGGAACTGGCCCGGCACCAGAACGGCGACCTGTTGCGCCGCCTTCTCGACGGCACCGCCGACCCGGCGGGCGCCGCGCACCGTCTGGGCCTCGGCCTCGCCCCGGACGGCAGCCCGGCGCCCGTCCGCGTGGCCGCCTTCGTCCTCGACTCGGCGGTCTCGGCGGCCGACGTCGAGCAGACCGCGCTACGGCTCCTGGACCTCGTACGGCTGCAATGCGAGGCGCGTTACGGGCGCCACGCGTGCGTGCTCGTCGACGGTGTCGTGTACGCGCTGCTGCCCGCGCTCGGCGAACGCGGCGGGGCCCGGCACCGGCGGTTGGCCGAGGACATCGTGCGGCGGGCCGGGCAGGCGCTGCGGGCGCCCGTGCGGGCGGCCCTCGGCGATGTCGTGACCGGGCTCGCTGAGGTGCGGGCCTCGCGCGAGGACGCCGACCTCGTGCTGCGCGTCCTCGGCCCGGAGCTGCCGGTGGCGTCCGTGGCCGAGGTGCGCCCCCGGGTCACCCTGCTGCGGCTCACCGAAGTCATGGGCGAGCGGCGGGAGTTGAACGCCGGGGCGTGGCGGCAGGTCCTCACGTACGACACCGAGCACGGCACCGACTACGCCCGCACCCTCGTCTCCTGGCTGGACGCCGGCTGCGACATGGCGGGTGCGGCCCGGCTGCTCGCCGTCCACCCCAACACCTGCCGCTACCGCCTCAGGCAGGCCCAGCAGCAGCTCGGCCTCGACCTCGACGATCCCGACGAACGGCTGGTGCTGTGGCTCCAGTTGAGGACGCTCGCGGGGCTCAGGGCGACGCCGACAGCCAGCTCCTGAGCCGCTCCTCGCACGCGCGCAGCTGCGCCACCGGCACGTACTCCCCCGCCGTGTGCGCCAAGACAGGGTCCCCAGGACCGTAATTGAGCGCGGGCACACCGAGCGCGGCGAACCGGGCGACGTCGGTCCAGCCCAGCTTCGGGCGGGGCTCGACGCCCAGCACGCCGATGAGTGAGGCGACCGCGTCCTGGTCCAGCCCGGGCAGAGCGCCCGGCACGACCTCGCTCACGTCGACGTCGTACTCCGCCCCCGGGAAGAGGCCGCGTACGTACGCCTCCGCCTCCTCGGATGAACGGCTCGGCGCGAAACGGGAGTTGACGGTGATCACGCACTCGTCGGGGACGACGTTGCCCGCGACCCCGGACCGTACGGCGACGGCGTTGAGGCCCTCCCGGTACTCGAGCCCGTCGATCACGACCCGCTCGGGCGTGTGGTCGGCGAGCCGCTGGAGGACGGCGGCGGCGCGGTGGGCGGCGTTCACGCCCCTCCACGCGCGGGCCGTGTGCGCCCGCTCGCCGCGCACCGTGATGTCAGCCGTCAGCACGCCCTGACAGCCGGCCTCGACCCCGGCGTCGGAGGGCTCCATGAGGATCGCGAAGTCCGCATCGAGCAGCCCCGGCCGCCCGGCGGCGATCGTGCCGAGCCCGTTGCGGTCGCCCTCGACCTCCTCGCACTCGTAGAAGACGTACGTGACGTCGCGCGCGGCCGGCGCCGGGACGGTGGCCGCGAGGCGCAGGGCGACCGCGACACCGCCCTTCATGTCGCAGGCGCCCAGGCCGTACAGGAGGTCGCCGTCGAGGCGGGAGGGCAGGTTCCCGGCCGCGGGAACGGTGTCCAAGTGGCCCGCGATCACGACCCGTTCGGGGTGACCGAGGTCAGTGCGTGCGACCACCGAATGACCGATCCGCTCTACGGTGAGATGCGGGAGGGCGCCGAGTGCCGCCTCGACGGCGTCCGCGAGCCGGGCCTCCTCGCCGCTCTCGGAGGGGATGTCGACGAGGGCACGAGTGAGGGTGACGACGTCGGTGGTGAGGTCGAGGAGGGTGTCGAGGGCGTTCATGCCGTTTCCTGGGCGAGGTCGGGTTCCTGGAGCTCGGGGCGTCGGTTGAGCTTGGAGTTCCTGACCCCGTACAGCCCGTAGATCACCAGGCCGACGGCCATCCACGCGCCGAACGCGACCCAGGTGTCCGTGCCCAGGCTGAACAGCATGTACGCGCAGAAGCCCACGCCCAGGATCGGCGTCACCGGCGAGAAGGGCACCTGGAAGGAGCGGGGTGCCTCGGGGCTGCGGCGGCGCAGCAGGATGACCGCCAGGTTGACCAGCATGAAGGCGAAGAGCGTGCCGATGCTGGTGGCGTCGGCGAGGGCGCCCAGCGGGACGAGCGCGGCGAGCACGGCGATGAAGCCCGAGACGATGACGGTGTTGGCGCGCGGCACCCCGGTGATGGGGTGCACCTTGGAGAACAGCGGCGGTACGAGCCCGTCCCGGGACATCGCGAAGAGAATGCGGATCTGCCCGTACTGCACGGTCAGGACGACGCTGGTGGTCGCGACGACCGCGCCGACGGACAGCAGGACCGGCCAGAGGCTGCCGCCTCCGACCGACTGCACGAGCACCTCGCTGAGCGTGGCCTGGGTGCCCTCGAACTTCTTCCACGGCATCGCGCCGAGCGCGGCGACCGCGACGAGGACATACAGCGCGGTGACGAGGACGAGGGACAGGATGATCGCGCGGGGCAGGTCGCGCTGCGGGTTCCTGGCTTCCTCCCCGGCCGTCGAGGCGGCGTCGAAACCGATGTAGGAGAAGAACAGCGAGGCGGCGCCCGCGCTCATACCGGCCGTGCCGAGCGGGAAGAGGGGGGTGAAGTTCCCGGCGCGGAAGGCGGTGAAGGCGACCGCGCAGAACATCACCAGCGCGGCGATCTTCACACCGACCATCAGGGTGTTGGCGACGGCGCTCTCGCGGGCTCCGCGCAGCAGTACGACCATGGCGAGTACGACGATGGCGGCGGCGGGGATGTTCAGCACACCGCCGGCACCGGGCGGCGCGCTGAGCGAGTTGGGCAGGGTGAGCCCGAGCGTCAGGTCCAGCAGCTCATTGACGTACTGCCCCCAGCCGACCGCCACTGCGGCCACGGACACCCCGTACTCCAGGATCAGACACCAGCCGCAGACCCAGGCGACCAGCTCGCCGAGGGTGGCGTAGGCGTAGCTGTACGAGGAGCCGGAGCCCGGGATCATGCCGGCCAGCTCGGCGTACGACAACGCGGAGAACAGCGCGGTCACCCCGGCGAGGACGAACGAGACGACGATGGCGGGCCCGGCCTCGGGCACCGCCTGCCCGAGCACCACGAAGATCCCGGTCCCCAGGGTGGCTCCCACGCTCAGCAGCGTGAGCTGCCCGACCCCCATGGTCCGCCTGAGCGGGCTCCCGGCGGCCTCGGCGACGAGTTCTCCGACCCCTTGCCGCCGCGTCAGCCGCCCCGCTCGCGTACGCCGTCTTTCCACCGCGCTACTCCCTCCACCGTTCCTGCTCCGCCTTCAGTGCCCTGATGATGCGGAGGGCGGAGCGGTGGGCGGTGGGGGAATCGGCCAGAGATGGCGGGGGTCGTTTGGCGGCTCAGCCAAAGCCGATGCAGCCGTGGGCATGCGTGCCCGCCTGGGGCGGCACCCGCCCCCAAGAGAGCGGCACCCTGCAAGCGCCGGTAAGCGAAACCCACGCTGAGCTCAGCCCCTCACGCCGGGGCAGCTGAAAACCGGGGCGGCGCAGCGCGCCGCCGCCCGTACTGGAACGTGGAACGCGGGCCCGGCGTACGGCCCCTGGGCGGGCGGCTACTTCGGCGGCGGCCTGCTGCCCGGCCTGCTCGTCGGCATCGGCACGATGCTCGGCAGCATGATGTCCAGCCCCCCGTAAGCCTCCGACGGTCCGCGACCGCGGCGTCAGCGCATGACGTCCAGCCCCCGCACGCCTCCGACCGTCCGCGACCGCGGCGTCAGCGCATGACGCCCAGCCCCCCGCACGCCTCCGACCGTCCGCGACCGCGGCGTCAGCGCATGACGCCCAGCCCCTCGCACGCCTCCGACCGTCCGCGACTGCCGCGTCAGCGCAACGCGTCCGCGACCTCCCGCGCCGCGTCCACGACACGCGGCCCCACCCGCTCCGGCACGGAGTCCGCGAGCATGACGACACCGACGCTGCCCTCGACGCCCGTCACGCCGATGAGAGGAGCCGCAGCCCCACTGGCCCCCGCCTCCAACTCCCCATGCGTGAGCGTGTACCCGGGCTCCCCCACCGGCGCCTGCCGGGCGGCGAGAATCGCGCGCCCCGCGGCCCCCCGGTCCAGCGGATGCCGGAACCCGGCGCGATAGGCAACGTGGTAATCCGTCCACGTGGGCTCGACGACGGCGACGGCAAGCGCCTCGGTCCCGTCGACCAACGTGAGATGAGCCGTCGCCCCGATGTCCTCCGCCAGCGCGCGCAACGCGGGCAGCGCGGCCTCCCGTACGAGCGGATGCACCTGGCGGCCCAGGCGCAGCACTCCGAGCCCGACCCGGGCGCGGCCACCCAGATCACGGCGTACGAGGGCGTGCTGCTCCAACGTGGCGAGCAACCGGTACACCACGGTCCGGTTGACGCACAGTTTGTTCGAGAGCTCGGTGACGGTCAGCCCGTGATCCGTGTCGGCGAGCAGCTTGAGGACGCGCAGTCCCCGGTCGAGCGTCTGAGAGGTCTCCGCGGTCACGACGCCCACTCCTTAGTGGTGAGGTCGACGGCCCCCTCGCGGCGAATGCGGCACCGAGTCCCGTCGGCGACGCGCTTCAGAGGCCGCCGGTCGGCTGACGACCCGGGCTCTTCCCGGGCGGAGTCGCTTCACGGCTGCGCTCCGCGGCGGCGCTGCCACGGGGCGTGTGCGTAGCGGGACAGTAGCGAGCCGGTCCGCTCAGCGGAAGTCTCCGTCCAGAATCCGGGCATCGGCTGATACGGACTGCTTCCCTTTGCCCCGAAACGGGAGGTCGCACAGCACCCGCGTACACCACCCCCGCAGAGAGCGCACACGCCCTACCGCACGCCCGCGCGAAGGAGCGCACGCCGGTGCCCAGCGACGGGACGCTCCCCCAACTCCCGTACAGGCACAGCATCTGGGCGTGGCCGACTCGCCTCGCCGACGCGCTACCGGACGGCGCGCAGCGCGTCCTGGTGCTGGCCTTCGAGGATGGCCGCCTGCAGATGCTGGCACGCCGGCCCGCCTCGCCGACGCGCTGCCGGACGGCGCGCGGAGCGTCCTGGTGCCGGGCTTCGAGGATGGCCGCCTGCAGATGCTGGCGCGCCGGCTCGCCTCGCCGACGCGCTACGGACGGCGCGCGGAGCGTCCTGGTGCCGGGCTTCGAGGATGGCCGCCTGCAGATGCTGGCGCAGCGAGGCTCGGTCGCGAAGCCGACGTTCCCGGCGGGTCCACCGACAGATCGCCGGACTCCGGCAGATGGCGGGCCCGGGAGACAGGCAACGCCCAGCGTCACCGCATGCGGGTGGCCCACTCCTGCACCTTGGCGATCCGCTGCCGCAGTTGCCCCGCCGTGGCCTCCGCGCTCGGCGGCCCGCCGCACACGCGTCGCAGCTCGGTGTGGATCACGCCGTGCGGCTTGCCGCTCTGGTGGACGTACGCGCCGACCATGGTGTTGAGCTGCTTGCGCAGTTCCAGCATTTCCTTGTGCGAGACCACGGGGCGGCGCTCGGCGGGAAGTTCGAGGAGATCGGCCTCCTCGTCGGGCTTCTTGCGGCTGTGCGCGATCTGCCGTGCCTGCCGCTTCTGCAGCAGGAGTTGCACCTGGTCGGGTTCGAGGAGCCCGGGGATGCCGAGATAGTCCTGCTCCTCCTCGCTTCCCGGGTGCGCCTGCATGCCGAACTCGGCGCCGTCGTACAGCACCCGGTCGAAGACGGCCTCGGACTCCAGCGCCTCGAAGGAGAACTGCTCCTGCTCTCCGGTGTCCTCGTCCTGTTCCCGGTTCGCCTCCTCCATCTCCTTCTCGGACTCGGCGTACGGGTCCTCCTCGCCCTCCTTCTTCGGCTTGTCGAGGGCGTGGTCGCGCTCGACCTCCATCTCGTTGGCAAAGGTGAGCAGGTCGGGGATGGTAGGCAGGAAGACGGACGCGGTTTCGCCGCGCCGCCGGGACCGCACGAAGCGTCCGACGGCCTGGGCGAAGAAGAGAGGCGTGGAGATCGTGGTGGCGTACACGCCGACGGCGAGGCGGGGCACGTCGACGCCCTCCGACACCATCCGCACCGCGACCATCCACCGGTCGTCGCTGTGGCTGAACTCGTCGATACGGTTCGAGGCACCGGTGTCGTCGGACAGGACGAGGGTCGCCTTGGTCCCGGTGATCTCGCGGATCAGCTTGGCGTACGCGCGGGCCGAGTCCTGGTCGGAGGCGATGACGAGGGCCCCGGCGTCCGGGATGCCCTTGCGCACCTCGGTCAGCCGCTGATCGGCGGCGCGCAGCACACTCGGCATCCACTCGCCGCGCGGGTCGAGGGCGGTGCGCCAGGCCTGGCTGATGGCGTCCTTGGTCATGGGCTCGCCGAGCCGGGCGGCGATCTCGTCCCCCGCCTTCGTACGCCACCGCATGTTGCCGCTGTAGGAGAGGAAGATGACGGGCCGCACGACCCCGTCGCCGAGCGCGGACCCGTACCCGTACGTGTAGTCGGCGGCGGACCGCCGGATCCCGTCGTTCCCCTCCGCGTACGTGACGAAGGGGATGGGGTTGGTGTCGGACCGGAACGGCGTACCGGTGAGTGCGAGCCGACGGGTGGCGGGCTCGAACGCCTCCAGACACGCCTCACCCCACGACTTGCTGTCACCGGCGTGGTGGATCTCGTCGAGGATGACGAGGGTCTTGCGCTGCTCGACGCGATTGCGGTGCAGCATCGGCCGCACGCCCACGCCCGCGTACGTCACCGCGACGCCCTGGTACTCCTTGCTCAGCGGTCCCGCGCTGTACTCGGGATCCAGCTTGATCCCCACCCGCGCGGCCGCCTCCGCCCACTGCTTCTTCAGATGCTCGGTCGGCGCGACCACGGTCACCTGCTGCACGACATGGTGGTGCAACAGCCAGGACGCGAGCGTCAGCGCGAACGTCGTCTTCCCGGCGCCGGGCGTGGCAACGGCCAGAAAGTCGCGCGGCTGCTCCTGGATGTACCTCTCCATCGCCCCCTGCTGCCAGGCGCGCAGCTTGTTGGCGGTGCCCCAGGGGGCGCGGCCGGGGAAGGCGGGTGAGAGGTGATGGGAGGAAGTGGCGGTGGTAGTCACGGTCTCCGTGGATGGTTGGGCGGCTCGGCTACGTATGACAACCGGGCCACCCTACCGGCGCGCCGCTGGTGCCAACGCGCGGACGACGCGGGCTCACCCATGGATGGGACTCAGCTCACATCGCCTCGTGCAGCGCCCGCAGGCGCAGGGCAATCAGCCCCACGTCCTCCAGGCTGCCTGCCGCCACCTCGATAACGAGCTTGTACGCCTCGTCCTGGTCGACGTCGAGCATCTCCGTGTGGTGGAGGTCGAGGAAGACGACCGTCGTCGCGCAGACGAAGGTTCATGGCCATACCGTGATGAAGCCGTAGATAGTGCTGTAGATAGTGCCAAAGCGGTACCAGGTCAGCGCTCCCGCAACCGCGTGGTCACCCACGCCCCCGCCAACGCCACCCCCGCCATCGGCAAGAACACCGCGGCGAAGGCGGCCGGGTGGGAGGCGGACGCCGAGGTCGCCGCATGGGTCAGCGTGCCGCCGCCCAGCGCGGCGAAGGCGGTACCGCCCGCGGAGAGCAGTACGACGTTGGAGAGGGCGTCGGAGATCTGCAGCGCGGCGGAGTTGGCGCCGGCCTCCTCCGGCGCCGAGAGATGGAGCAGCAGCACGCTCGTCGCGGCGATCACCAGCCCCATCCCGAAGCAGCCGAACCCCCAGGCGACGGCGACGATCCACACCGGCACGGCATGGATCAGCACCGCCGGCGCTGTGGCGATGGCCGCCGCGACCAGCACCATGCCGAGGAACATCAGCCGCTCCCGGTACGGCTCCACACGCGGCCGCGCCTGAACATAGGAGCCCAGCGCCCACGTCCCGCCGCCCGCCGCGAGTGAGAACCCGGCGAGCGTCGGGGACAGCCCCCGCTCGGTGACCAGCATGAGCGGCACGAAGGACTCGGCGGCGATGAACGACCCGGCCGCGACCCCGCGCAACAGCACCACGGACGGCAGCCCCCGCGCCGCCCGATACGTACCGCGGGGCAGCAGCCCGAGGACGGCGGGGACGAGCAGCGCGGCTCCCGCGGCGGCGGGGAGGAGCGAGAGGGGGCGCAGATCCTGGGCGGCGTACTGCACGAGCCCCGCGCCCAGCGCGATCCCGAGCGCCAGCCGGAGGCGCCGCCGGTCGAGGGGCGCGGGGACGGCCTCTCCCGCACTTCCGGACGTCCGCCGCCGTATCTCGGGCAGCGCCAGCGCCAGGGGAAAGACGACCAGGACAGGTATCCCGAGGAACACCCAGCGCCAGCCGAGGTGTTCGGTGACCGCGCCCGCGGCGAGGGGTCCGACCACGGACGGGACCACCCAGCCCGCCGCGAACGCCGCCATGATCGCCGGCCGCAGCCGCTCCGGATAGGCCCGCCCGACAACCACGTACAACGCAACGATGACGAGCCCGCCGCCGAGCCCCTGCACCGCCCGCCCGAGGATGAACACCCACATGACCCCGGCCGTCCCGGACAGCGACAGACCCGCCGCGAAGGCCGCGATCCCCGCGGTCAGCGAGGCCAGTGGCCCGTCCCGGTCGGACCACTGCCCGGCGAGCACCATGCCCAGCAGACTCGTGGTGAAGTACCCGGAGAACGCGAACGCGTACAACGACACCCCGTCGAGGTCCCGCGCCGCCACCGGCATGGCCGTCCCCACCGCCGTCGCCTCGAAGGCGATCACCAGCACCACGGACACGATCCCGATGCTGAGCGCCCGGTGGGCCCGGCTCAGCACGCCGCCCTCAGCCTCGGACGGAACCGTCACGGCATCGCGCTCTCCCAGGGCAGTCATGGCCGTCAGCGTAAGGCGCACAGCCGACACTGACTCCTGTCCGGAGACCGTGATCGACTGGGCCTTTGGTCGTACGACCGTCCAGGGATCCCGGGCCACCCGGCCGTTCGTGAACGGAGTGTGGCAGTCCCGTTGCAACGCCCTCCGACCTCTTGAGCCCCGCCCGCGCCGCCGCCTACGGTCAACTCATCAGGTTCGGAACGAGTGAGCCGTGCCGCACCTGAGATCGGCCGTGTGCCCGAGTGGTTTAGGGACTCGCCTGCAAAGCGAGTTACGTGGGTTCGATTCCCGCCACGGCCTCCGAAACGGTGTCGGCCGTCCCCGCGTGGGGGGCGGCCGATCCGCGTTTACGCGTACAGCGCTCCGCCCGCCTCGTCCTCGAATATCTCGGGCCAGTAGCGCCGGCCGTCGTCGCCCTCCAGCAGGGGCGTCGGGTCGCAGGCGACCGGGTCGACGGTGGCGAGGGTCTGGGTCATCGTGGCGGCCAGTTGCTCATAGGCGTCCGTGAGGTCGTGGGTCGCCTCGAGCGTCTTCTCGCGGTGCAGCAGCCAGAGGGTGAACGCCAGCGTGGAGATGTCGGCGTTGAGGGGGCGCAGGGTGAGGTCCGGTTCGCTCCAGGCGAGGACCGCGCCCGTGGTGCCGTCCACCACCAGGCTGGTGTCCTCCACCAGACAGCCGAGCCGTATCAGGCGGTCCGCGGTGGCGGGGAGTTCGTCGGCGGAGAAGTCGCCGGGGCGCTCGTCCGCGTAGTACTCGGTGAGGGCCGGCAGCGGCACCTCCGTGTCCAGCTGGAAGAGGAGGCCGTCCTCGGGCAGGCCTGTCTCCCGCAGGAAGCGGCGCGTCGGTTCGTGCGTCAGCGTGGTCGGGAAGTCGACATCCTCGAAGCGCATGATTCCGCCGGACCCGAACTCCTCGTCCAGCAGCCGCTTCGGCAGGTCGAGGACGAGTCCGTCGCCGGGGCCGGCGATCCGGGCGAGCGGGCGGATCAGCGCGGCCATCCGCCAGTACGGCGGCACGTGGCCGCCCGCGCCGTGCTCGAAGACGGCGGTCAGGCGGTCCGAGGCCTCCGCGACCGCCTTCGGGCCGAACGGGCCCCGGAACGCGGTCAGTTCCTCGGTGGCCGCGGCGAAGCGCAGCAGGGCCTCCAGGGAGGGGGCCAGCGGGGACAGGTCCATGAGCGCGGCGTTCCGGTGGCCGTACGTCGTGGAGACCTCGCCCGTCATGCCGTCCAGGACGATCGACTCCAGGTCCCGGTCCAGGTTCCGCAGCGCCCCTATGACGAGTTGGTCGCTGAGTTCCCCGGCGAGTTTCTCCGCGTCCACCGCCAGGTCCGCGAGCCTGCGCAGGCCGTGCTCGCGCAGTGTGCCGAATCCCAGCAGCGTGCCGTCGCCGGGCAGTCCGGGGTCCGTCAGCCGGTGCCGCGTTCCCGTGTGCGTGACGTACGGATCCAGCTCGTCATCGGTCAGTGTGATCGCGCCGCCGACATCGGTGTCAGTCGTGCTCATGGCTCCCCCGCGCAGGTACGCATCGTGCTTCCCCCAGCCGGGAACGGCCCGGCGTCCCACGCCAGTTCCCCATGCCCGAGAACCATACGCCGCCCCACTGACAACGGCAGAAATGCTGCGCGCTCGTCCTCAAACGCCGGACGGGCCGGATACCTCAGGTGAAGTACACGCCACCCGCGACGACCACCACGGCCGCCAGCACGAACAGCAGCACCCAGAGGAACAACTTCCCCACGCTGGGCGGAGGTTCGTAGCGGGGCGGTTCGGGGGCGCTCATGACGGGGTCACCACCGCGGCCTGTGGGCGGATCGGCAGGCGGTTGACCGGGCGGCCCGTCGCCGCGCGGACGGCGGACGCGACCGCCGCCGGGGACGTCACGACCGGCACCGCACTGACCGCCTTCGCGCCGAACGGGGCGACGACGTCTCGCTCCTCGACCAGTTTGACGATGCGGATGTCGGGTGCGTCCAGGGAGGTGGGGAGGGCGTATCCGGTGAGGTCGGGGTGGCGCACCAGGCCCCGGGCGGTGCGCAGGTTCTCCGTGAGCGCGGCGCCGACGCCCTGCGTGACGCCCGCCTCGATACGGGCCGTGAGCTGCGCCGGGTTGAGGATCCGGCCGACATCCTGGGCGAGCGCCAGTTCCACCACCCGTACCGAGCCCAGTTCGATATCGACGTCCACCACCGCGCGGATCGCGCAGAAGGCGAGGCCCACGAAGGCGTCGCCCTGGCCCGCGTCGTCGAGCGGTTCCGTCGGGTGCGGGCGGCACTGCGCGGTGGCCCACAGCTCCTTGCCGTCCATCGCCTCGGTGACGGTGGTCGAGAGCACACCGTCGTACGAAGTGATCTTGCCGTCGGTGATCTGGAGGAGTTCCGTGGACATGCCGAACTTGTGCGCCAGGGGCTGAAGAAGTTGCGTACGGACCATCTTCGCGGCGCGTTCGACCGCTCCGCCCGACACCCATGTGTGACGGCCTCGGCAACTCGCCCCGGCCGGGGGCTGATCGGTGTCCACCGGTGCCACATGCACCTCGTCGATGCCGAGGGTCTCCTGGACGATCTGCCGGGCCAGCGTGGTGAAGCCCTGCCCGGTCTCCACGGCCGCGCAGAGCACCGTGGCGACGCCGTCGTGGACCTTCACCGTGGCCGTGGAGACCTCGTCCGCACCCTCGGCGCCGAGCATGTGGACCATGCCGACGCCATAGCCGACACCTCGGCGTACGGCGCCGGGTTCGCCCGCGCCTTCGGGGCCCCCGGGGAGCAGCCACTCGTCCTCGGGCGTGTCCTTGGGGAGGGCGGGGAGCGGGAAGTCCCGTACGGCTTGCAGCAGTTCGGCGACCGGTGCCGGGCAGGTCACCGTCTGGCCGGTCGGCAGGACGTCTCCCGTGGCCATCGCGTTGCGCAGGCGCAGCTCCGCCGGATCTACGCCGAGCTTCTTCGCCAGCTTGTCCATCTGCGCCTCGTACGCGGCGCAGACCTGCATGGCGCCCTCACCGCGTACGTGACCGGAGGGCGGGTTGTTGGTGCGTACGGCCCAGCCCTCGATGAAGGCGTTCGGGACGACGTACGGGCCGCAGGCGAAGGAGACGGCGGCGGCCAGCGACTCGGAGGAGGTGTCGGCGTAGGCGCCCGCGTCGAGCAGGATCTGCGCCTCGACCTTGACCAGCCTGCCCTCGGCGTCCGCGTGATGCCGGTACCGGAGCAGAGTGGGATGCCTGTGCGCGTGGCCCAGGAAGGACTCTTCGCGCGTTGCGGTGAGTTTCACCGGGCAGCCGGTCCTCAGCGCGAGCAGGCCGAGCGGGAGCTGGAAGCCCTGGTCCTCGCGGTCGGCGGTGGCGCCGGGGACACCGGTGACGACGACTTTCACCCGATCGGGCTCCAGGCCGTAGCAGGCGGCGGCCGTGTCGCGGTCGGTGTGCGGGTCGGTGGAGGCGATGTAGAGCTCGACTCCGCCGTCGGGGCGGGGCACGGCGAGGCCTGCCTCGGCGCCGATCGGGGCCGGGTCCTGGCGGCCGATGCGGTACTGGCCCTCGACGACGATCTCGCCGGCCGCGGCCGGGTCTCCGTGGCGCAGCGGGATGTGCCGGATCAGGTTGCCGTCGGGGTGCAGGGGTTCGGCCTCGAAGGCCTGCTCCGGATCGGTCACCGCGTCGAGTACTTCGTACTCCACGATGACGGCGGCGGCGGCCATCCGCGCGGTGTCCGGGTGGTCGGCGGCGACGGCCGCGATGGGCTCCCCGTGGTGGCGTACGACCTCGGAGGCGAACACCGGGCGGTCCGCCCTGCCGCGGCCGTGCAGCGCGCTGCCGGGCACGTCCTCGTGGGTGATGACCGCCCGCACGCCCGGCATCTCGCGCGCGTGGCTGGTGTCGATGGACACGATGCGCGCGTGCGGGTGGGGCGACCTGAGTACGGCGGCCCACAGCAGGCCCTCGGCCCACAGGTCGGCCGCGTACGGGAAGGTGCCCTCCGTCTTGGCGCGGGCGTCCGCGACGGGCAGCGAGACACCGAGCCCGTGCGGCAGGGGTTCGGGGCCCGTCTCGGGCGTCGCCGGTGTCGCGGTCGCGGCTTCGTTGCTCACGCCTGGCCTCCGTCCTGGCCGTACGGCTGATCGTGCGGCGCTTGGCCGTCGTACGGAGGACTGTCCTCGTACGCCGACGGGTGGATGCCTCCCGCGCCGGGGCCCGCCTGGTGCGGGATGCGCGCCTCTTCCACGTCGGGCGCGGGTTCGGCGGCGGCCGCCGAGTGCGCCTCGCGTTCGGCGACGACCTCGCGCACGGCGTCCACGACCCCGCGGTAGCCGGAGCAGCGGCACAGGTTGCCGCACAGCGCCTGGCGGGTCTCCAGCTCGGTCGGCGCGGGGTTGCCCTCGAGCAGGTCGTGCACGGTCATCGCCATGCCCGGTACGCAGAAACCGCACTGCACGGCACCGCACTTGGCCAGCGCCCGCTGCACGTCGGAGGGCTGCCCCTCGGCGGCCAGGCCCTCGACGGTGCGCACCTCGCTGCCCGCGGCGGTGACGCCGGGCACCAGGCAGGACGCCACGAGCCGGCCGTCCACCTGCACGTTGCAGGCCCCGCACTCGCCCTGTGAGCAGCCGTCCTTGGCGCCCGCGAGGCCGAGCCGCTCGCGCAGTACGTACAGCAGCGATTCGCCGATCCAGGCGTCGGTCACGGGGCGGTCGGCGCCGTTGACGCGCAGGACGTAGGAGGCGAGGGGGTGTTCGTCGTGCGGGGGCGCGGCGGCAATGTCCGCGTCCGGCTCGGGCGCTTCCCGGACCTCGCCGGCATCGAAGGCCTCCGGTTCCTCGTGCGCCGGGTCCGGCTCGAGCGCCTCGGCCACCGGCTCGGGCTCAGAAGCCTCGCGAGCGGGCTCGGGGGCCCGCTGGGCGGCCTGCGCGGGTGAGGGCGGACGCACCCCGGCCGGCGGCTCCGTGGGCCCCTCAGCGGGCATTTCCTGCGGCTCGGTGGACCAGGGCTGCCCGATGGCCTCCGTGGCCCAGGGGGCGGCCGCGCCGCCGGGGAGCGTGGCGGGCGGAGTCCCGCCCCACTGCTCGACGAGTGCCGACGTGGTGAACTCGCCCGATTCGTCCGGAAGGTCACCACCGGCGACCGGAATCGACCACTGCCCGGTCACATCGTGCCCGGGGGCGGCGCCCTCTTGCGCGGCCCCGCCGAAGTCCCACTGCCCGGTGGCTCCCGGGTGGTACGCGAACCCGTCGTGTGCGGCGTCGCGCGGCGCGGTGTTCGGATCCGGCCACTGGACGGCGCCGGCCGGCGCGGCCCACGCGCCCGCGGCTGCCGGGTCGGCCGCCTCGGGTGGCGCGGGCGCCACGCTGAACCGCGGGGGCACATACCCGTGCCCGGGTGCGGCGAGCGGGCTGTCCCGTTCGGCGAGGAGGGCGTCGATGCCCCCTTCGGGGAGCTTCACGAAGGCGGTGGCGCCGTCGTCGTAGTCGCCCTGGGGCAGCGGATCCCACCGGCCGCCGCTCTGCGGGGCGCCCTCTTCGTGCTGGTCGTCGGTCACGACAGCGCCCTCCCCAGTGCTCGTCGGGCCAGCGCGGCGACGGTGCGCCGCAGGTGCAGTACGGCGGGCGGAAGCGGTTGCACGGAGCCGTCCTCGGCGGGGACGGGGTCGGGGATGCAGGCCGCGGCGACGTACTCGCCGAACGCCTGGAGCGCCTCCGGCACGATCGCGCGGTTGTTGTCCCAGTCGATCAGCTGGGCGACCCACGCCTCGGCGTCCAGGGGCCGCAGCGGCATCGGCGCTATGGCACCGACCGCGCACCGCACCCCGCGCCGGGCCGGGTCGAGGACGAGCGCCACGGAGGCGATCGCGCGCCCGGGTCCGGTGCGTCCGGTCGCCTTCAAGAAGACCTGCGGGGCGTGCAGCAGCGGCACGCGCACGTAGCCGATGAGTTCGCCGCCGCGGAGCATCTCCACACCGGCGAGCAGATGCGAGACGGGGATCTCGCGGCGGGCGCCGCCCGGGCCCGCGATGATCAGCGTGGCTTCCAGGGCGGCCAGCACGGGAAGCGCGTCCCCCGTGGGGGCGGCCGAGGCGATGTTGCCGCCCAGGGTGCCCGCGTTACGGATCTGCGGCGGTCCGGCCGCGCGCGCGGCGGCGGCCAGCGCGGGGATGAGGGCCGCGAAGTCGGGCCGCCCCATGCGGGCGTGGGTGAGGCCCGCGCCGAGCAGCGCGTGGCCGTCCTGGTACTGCCAGCCGCGGATCTCGCTGATCCGGCCGAGGCCGACGAGCGCGGCGGGCCGCAGCTGTCCGGAGTTGACGGCGGCCATGAGGTCGGTGCCGCCGGCCACCGGAACGGCGGCGGGCATGGCGGCCAGAGCCGCCACCGCCTCGTCCAGCGAGGCGGGCAGCGTCACGGCCTGCGCCGCCTGCGGTGCGTGCGTGGTCAAACCGGCTGCCCCTTCCCGCTGCCCCACCTGGTCCCACCTGTGCTGCCGTACGGTACGTGCTGACAGGGCGGACGTGGCAACTCTGGCACATCTTCCCCGACCCTCGACGCGGGGGTCCGCTAGGAGGCATTCGCCCCTCTCACCAGGGAGATGGTCCGTTTTCGTACGGCATCACCGTTGAGCGGGAATTGCCACTCTTCGGTGACCCTTGGGTGCCTTTTTCCTTGTGGGGGTCATGGTCCCGGAGAGAACACCCCGGGACACGCCGCTCGGGAGTCATCTCACACGTTCGGGGGCGCCCCCTCGATCGGGCGTCCGAGCACTCCCGGTCGCCGCTGCCACGGCAGGGGTCCCGTAGGGGGCCGATAGGCCACTCCCAGGGCGTCGAGTCGCCCGTAGTGAGCGGTCATCCGGCGCTCGAAGTCGGCGAAGTCCCGTTCGGCGGGGGCGGGCAGGGCGCTCCAGGCGACTTCGGCGAAGGCCGCGAGCCGCGGGAACGTCTGGTAGTCGACGCGCGCGTGGTCCTCCATCACCTCGGTCCACACGTTGGCCTGAGTGCCCAGCACATGCCGTGCCTCCGCTTGGGTGAGCTGTGGCGGCACCGGCTCGAAGCGGTAGACGTCCTCCAGGGTGCGGACGTAGGCGATCGGCACCGGTTCGTCCTCCCCGGCGTCCTGGCGGTAGTCCAAGTACACCCAGTGATCGGGGCACATGACGACGTCGTGGCCCGCGCGGGCGGCCGTGATGCCGCCCTGGTAACCGCGCCACGAGGACACGGTCGCGCCCTCGGCGAGCCCGCCCTCCAGGATCTCGTCCCAGCCGATCAGCCGACGCCCGCGCGCGCGGAGCCAGTTGTCGAAGTGCCGGACGAACCAGGACTGCAACGCGTCCTCGTCCGCGAGCCCGAGTTCCTTGATGCGCGCCTGGACGGTCGGCGACTGCTTCCACTGGTCCTTGGCGCACTCGTCGCCGCCGATGTGGACGAACGCCGAGAACGCGGCGGCGTCCGCGGGGAACAGCTCGAGGAGTTCTTCGAAGACCCCCTCGTAGAAGCGCAGGGTGTTGTCAGTGGGGGCGAGTACGTTTTTGGAGATGCCCCAGTTGTCCCAGACGGTCAAGGAGGTCGTGTCGATGACGTCGGTGTTGCCCAGTTCCGGATACGCGGCGATCGCGGCCTGCGAGTGGCCCGGGATGTCGATTTCGGGGATGACGGAGATATGCCGCTCGGCCGCGTACGCGACGATCTCGCGGATGTCGTCCTGCGTGTAGAAGCCCCCGTGCGGCTTCTCCTCCCACAGCGGCGACGCGCGATGGCCGAATTTCGTGCGCGCCCGCCAGGACCCGACCTCCGTCAGCTTCGGGTAGCGCTTGATATGGACACGCCAGCCTTGGTCGTCGGTGAGGTGAAAGTGGAAGACGTTGAGTTTGTGGGCGGCCAGGAGGTCGAGGTAACGCAGGACGCCTTCCTTGGGCATGAAGTGCCGGGAGACGTCGAGCATGAGGCCGCGCCAGGGGAAGCGGGGCGCGTCCTCGATGCTCTGGTGCCCGAGCGTGTACGTCGTTCCCGGGCGGACGGGAGCCCGGCGGAAGGCGTCGGGGCCGAGGAGTTGACGCAGTGTCTGCGCGCCCCAGAAGACCCCGGCCGCGCCGCCGCCCCTGATCTCGATGCCCCGGTCGACGACGACGCTGAGCCGGTACGCCTCCGGCTCCAGGGTGTCGTCGAGCAGCAGCCGTACGGCATTGCGGGCGCCCTGCGGCCCTGGTGGCAGCGCCAGGCCGAGCGCCGCGCCGAGCGTGGAGCGCAGCCAGCGTTCCGTGGTGCCCGTGCCGGGCCCGGCCCACAAGGCGGTGCCGGCGTCCAGCGGCACCTGGCCGCCCATGGAGCCCTCGACGGCGCGGGGCGCCGGAATCACATCGCTCACGTCAGTCCTTTACCGCTCCGCCGAGCCCGGAGACAAGGCGTCGCTGCACGAGTACGAAGAAGATCAGCACCGGAATCGTCATCACCGTGGAAGCCGCCATGACGCCTCCCCAGTCCGGCTCGTCCGGCTTGTAGAAGACGAGCAGGGCCATCGGCAGGGTGGACTGCGACGTGTCGCTGATGATGAACGACTTGGCGAACAGAAAGTCGTTCCAGGCCGAGATGAAGGAAAAGACGCTGGTGGCCACAAGTCCCGGGAAGACAAGGGGGAAGAGGATCTGCCAGAGGAATCGCGCGCGGCTCGCCCCGTCGATGTACGCGGCCTCCTCCAGCGCGTCCGGAACGGCCTTGACGAAACCGCGCAGCATCCAGATCGCGAAGGGCAGCGAGAAGGCGATGTGCGGCAGGATCAGCGAGCCCAGCGTGTTCAGCTGACCGAAGTCCCGCATGAGGAAGAAGAGGGGGATCGTCAGCGCCTCCACCGGCACCATCTGCGCGACCAGGAACATGATCAACAGGGTGGTCCGGAACCGGAAGCGGAATCGGGTGACCGCCGTCGCCGCGAGAAACGCGATGAGCGTGGACACGACGACCACGGAACACGCCACCACAAGGCTGTTGAGGAAGTACCGGCCGAATTCCTGCTGTCCGAAAACGCGCCGGAAGGAATCCAGCGAAGGTGCAAGCGTCCACGGGCGGGGCTCGGTCGACTCGACCTCTCCGGCCGGTTTGAAGGCGCTGAGCACCATCCAGTAGAGGGGGAAGGCGACGACGGCCGCGATCAGCAGCGTGGACGTCTCGGCGGCGAGCCGCCAGGGACGCCGTACAAGGCGCCGTGGAAGGCTCACAGTTCCTCCCCCTGACTGCGCAGCAGCCGCAGATACCCCAGCGTGACCGCCAGCAGAAGCACCAGCATCACCACGCCGATCGCCGAGCCGAGGCTGTACTGCGAGGCGGCGAACGCCTTCTGGTACGCGTAGACGTTCAGCACGAGGTTCTGTCCGGCGATGCCGCCGCCGTTCGTCATCACGTAGATCTGCGTGAAGACCTTGAAGTCCCAGATGACCGACTGGATGGTGACCACCACCAGGATCGGGCGGAGCATCGGCGCGAGCACCGAGCGCCAGATCCGCCACTGCGAGGCGCCGTCCAGAGCAGCCGCCTCCAGCACCTCGGCCGGTACGGCGCGGATCCCCGCGTACACCGTCACCATCACGAACGGGAAGGAGCACCAGACCACTTCCAGCAGCACCAGCGCGAAGGCACTGAGCCGTCCGTATGTCCAGGAGTGGTCGCCGAGGCCGAGGATCCGGTTGACGGGGCCGAAGTCCGGGTCGAAGAGGAGCAGCCAGACCGTGGATCCGGTGACGGCCGGGGTCGCCCACGCGCCGAGCGCGGCCAGCATCAGCGCCAGCCGTGGCATGGCCCGTACGCGGGTGAGCAGCACCGCCAGCGCGCAGCCGACGGCCAGGGTGGAGACCACACAGGCCGCCGCGAAGACCACCGTCGCGCGCAGCACCTGCCAGAACTGGTCGTCGGCGAACAGCGTCGCGTAGTTGCCGAACCCCTGGAAGGTGGTCGGCTCGCCACCACTGACCTGCGCCTGGGTGTACTCCAGGAACGAGATCAGGCAGAGGCTGAGCAGGCCCGCGACGGCCGCGGTGGCACAACTGAAGAACACCACATGGCTGTACGGGGCCGGCTGGGAGGAGGTCTGGGCGGGCAGGA
>NZ_JBEZKJ010000129.1:0-19494 GCF_040651675.1 Streptomyces sp. NPDC048415
GCTTCGCGCTCGTCCTCAAACTCCCCCACTCTCGGCTTCGCTCGAGCGGGGGGACCCCCACGACGGGCTGGATGCTCCTCAGGCGAACAGGTTCAGCTCCCCCTCCTCCGCCCCCACCAGCTCATACCGGCCCGACCCCGCGACCGGTCGCCCGGCGTACAGCCGTACCAGGGTGGCGGCGTCGCCGATGTAGCGGGCCGGCGGCCGGTCGCCCGGGACGCCGCCCAGGCGCAGGGGCTCGTCGACGTCGTCGAGGTCGGCGTGCAGCGGCACATGGTCCCTCTCCCGGCTGACCCGGGCGAGCAGAGCGAGCGCGTCCGGCAGCGCGACGCCCTCGTAGGCCCCCGGCTCCCCGAACGTCTCGCGGACGTCCCCCGCGTGCACCCACTCCCCCAGCGCGACCGCGTCGAGCACACCGCCCGCCTTGGCGATCACGGGCCCGGCCTCGGTCATGCCGCGCTCCAGCTCGTCGATGACCTCCCTCGTCGACCAGTCCCCGCGCTCGGCGATGTCCCGGTCGTTCGCCTCGGGACCGAACACCCCGGGCTCGAACCGGCTCTCCACCACCCGCGTCAACGCGGCCGAGCAGTGCGCCAGCACATCCCGCACCGTCCAGCCCGGACACGCGGCGCTCGCCAGCGCGAAGTCCTCCTCCGGCCTGGCCCGCAGCAGCGGTAGTAGCGCGTCCCGCTCGGCAACCAGCAGCCGCCCGGGCAGTTCCGGGTCCCGTACGTCATGTACCTCTCCAGGAATCATGGCTCCACGCTAGGGCCCCCGGCGGGGACAATGGCGGCATGGCAGCAGACAGGCACCGGCACCCCGCTCACGAAGATCTGGAGAAGCGCTGGGCGGCCACCGTCCAGGCGGCCCGGGACGGCGGCGGCCCCGATCCGTCGCCGTACGCCCACGCCGAGAACCTCCTGGCCCGCTGGGCGGAACCGCAGCGCCGGTACCACACCACCGACCACCTCCTCGCGGTCCTCGACCACATCGACGTCCTGGAGGAGTACGCCGAGGACCCGGCCGCGGTACGCCTGGCGGCCTGGTTCCACGACGCCGTCTACCTTCCCGACCGCTCGGAGAACGAGGAGCGCTCCGCCCGTCTCGCCGAACGCGCCCTCCCCGAACTGGGCGTTCCCCAGTCCCGTACGGACGAGGTCGCCCGGCTGGTCCGCCTCACCGTCACCCACGACCCGGCGGCCGACGACCGCGACGGCCAGGTCCTGTGCGACGCCGACCTCGCCGTCCTGGCGTCGTCCCCGCCCGCGTACGCCGCCTACGCGGCCGCCGTCCGCGAGGAGTACGCCTTCGTCCCGGACGAGGCGTTCCGCGAGGGCCGTGCGGCGGTTCTGCGCCAACTCCTCGAGCTCCCAAGGCTGTTCAGGACTCCGTATGGGGAACGGGAGTGGGAGGAGCGGGCGCGCCGGAACATCGCCGGTGAGCTGGACCTGCTCAGCGTGTGACGGCCTCGGCCTCCGGCACGAAGCCGAAAACCGGTTCGACGGTGGGCGCTGAAGGACGTACGAAGGAGGAATGTCCCCGGACCCGCCACCGTTGAACGCCCATATGGCTGCCCCCGCCGCTCGTCGGCCCCGTATGCCCCTCGCCGTCTACGTTCTCGGGCTGTCCGTCTTCGCCCTGGGGACCAGCGAGTTCATGCTTTCCGGGCTGCTCCCGCCCATCGCCGACGACATGAACGTGACGATTCCGCGGGCGGGGCTGCTGATCTCCGCCTTCGCGGTCGGGATGGTGGTGGGGGCGCCCCTGCTCGCGGTGGCGACGCTGCGGCTGCCGCGCCGGACCACCCTCCTCGCGCTCATCGCGCTGTTCGGAGTGGGTCAGGTCGCGGGGGCGCTCGCCCCGACGTATGCCGTGCTGTTCGCGTCGCGTGTCGTCAGCGCGCTGGCGTGCGCCGGGTTCTGGGCGGTCGGCGCGGCGGTGGCCATCGCGATGGTGGCGGAGAACGCGCGGGCGCGGGCGCTGGCGGTGATGATCGGCGGGCTGTCGATCGCGAACGTGCTGGGGGTGCCGGCCGGTGCCTTCCTCGGGGAGGGGCTGGGCTGGCGGTCGGCGTTCTGGGCCGTCGGCGCGGCCTCCGCGGTCGCCCTCGTCGGGATCGTCACGCTCATCCCGCGTATCCCTTCCCCCGCCGAGAAGCCGCAGCTCAGGCGCGAACTGGACATCTACCGTGACCGTCAGGTCCGGCTGTCCATCGGCGTCATCGCGCTCGCCGCGGCCGGCGTCTTCTGCGCCTTCAGTTACCTCGCGCCGCTGCTCACGGACGTGGCGGGGCTCGACGACAGCTGGGTGCCGACCGTGCTCGCGCTGTTCGGGGTGGGCGCGCTCATCGGTACGACGATCGGCGGGCGGTTCGCCGAGGCGCACCTCTTCGGGGTGCTGATCAGCGGCATAGCGGCCGACACCGTCATCCTCGTCGCGCTCGCCCTGTTCGGGCGGTACGCGGTCGCCGCCGTGGTCCTCTCCTTCCTCCTCGGCGTCGCCTGCTTCTACACGGCCCCCGCGCTCAACGCCCGCATGTTCAACGTCGCCGCGGCCGCCCCCACCCTGGCCGGCGCCACGACCACCGCCGCCTTCAACCTCGGTAACGCGGGCGGCCCCTGGCTCGGCGGCATCGTCATCGACGCGGGGTTCGGGTACACGTCCACGGCGTGGGCGGGCGCCGTCCTGACGACCGCCTCCGTCGGCATGGCCGCGTACGCGCTGCGGCTGTACCGGCGCAACCCGCCCTCGCGCGTGGTGACGCGCACGAACGCCGCCCGAAATCCCGTACGCATCCAGCCCTGATCCGACCTATCCTCGCCCGCATGACAGACATGGGCGGGGAGCAGTTGGCGGAAGCCGTCGCGGGGAGCGCGGCCGTGCTGCGCGGCGCGGCCGGGCGGGACTGGGAGGGCGTCAAGGCGGGAGGTCTGGAGTGGAGTTGCCGGCAGACCGCCGAGCACATCGCCGGTTGCCTCCTCTCGTACGCGGGGCAGTTGGCCGGACGGCCCGCCGAGGCGTACGTCCCCTTCGACATGGTGATGGAGGACGGCACCGACAACGCGGGCGTCGTCGACGTGATCGAGACGATGGGAGCGCTGCTCGCCTCCGCCGTGCATACGACACCGCGCGAGGTGCGCGCCTTCCACCCCTACCCCTTCCGCAGCGCGAGCCGCGAGGGTTTCGCCACGATGGGCGTCACCGAAGTCCTGCTCCACACGCATGACATCGCCGAGGGGCTCGGCCTCACCTACGAACCTCCGGCCGCCCTCTGCGAGGCCGTTCTCACCCGGATCTTCCCCCATGTCCGCCCCGGACCCGATCACTGGCGCACCCTCCTGTGGGCGACCGGGCGCGGCGAACTGCCGGGCCGCGCCCCGCTCACCAAGTGGCTCTGGAGCAACAACCTGGTGATCGACAGCGAGCGGCTCACCCTGCAAGGGGTCACGCCCGCTGCCGCAGCGGATCTGCGGGCGGGCGGTGCCGGCGGCTTCGAGTGGATCGAGGGCGGCCCGTTCGAGGGCACGCGGGACGCCGCCGGGATGGTCCTGAAGGCGTACGAGGGCGGGGTGCACCGTCCGGAGTGGGGCATGTTCGTGCTCGTACGGCGCGAGGACGGCCGCGCGGTCGGAGCGCTCGGCTTCCACGGCGCCCCCGACCAGGAGGGTCGCGCCGAGATCGGCTACGACCTGGCGGAGAACGCCCGCGGCCACGGTTACGCGACCGAGGCCGTACGCGCCCTCGCCGCCTGGGCCCTGGCCCGCGACGACGTCAAGCTCCTCTACGCGGCCATAGAGCGGACCAACACCCCCTCCCAGGCCGTCATTTCCCGCGCCGGGTTCCGGAGAGTGAGCGAGGACGTGGAGCAGGAGGCGTACGAGCTGCACGGCCTGGACCGGTCATTGGAGCTCTACTCCAGAGAGGGCTGACCCGCCCCGAGCCCGGCGGGCATGAGCCGCGCTCCCCTCGGGCCGGTCCCGGGAGGACTGACCCGCCCCGAGCCCCGCGGGCATGAGCCGCGCTCCCCTCGGGCCGGTCCCGGGAGGACTGACCCGCCCCGAGCCCCGCGGGCATGAGCCACGCTCCCCTCGGGCCGGTCCTCGCCGGCTGAGGTCTACGGTCCGCCCGGGTCAGCTGGGACGTTTGCGCCGGCGCAGTCCCGCCCCGTGCAGCAGCCGCACCACCTCGCGGCTGCTGACCTCCACCGCGCCGGCGGCGACGGCGTCCGCGTACCGCTGCGCCGGGATGTCGTAGTGGTCCCGCTCGAAGGCGCGGCGGGGAGCGCCCAACTCGGCGGCGAACGTGTGCAGTTCGTCGTACGAGACATCGCTGATCAGGTGCGACCACACGCGCCCGTGTCCGGGCCAGGTGGGCGGGTCGATGTAGACCGTCACGAGGGCGGGCTTCCACCGGTCGCCGAGCCGAGCGAGCCCACCGAGGCGACCCGGACGCCCGCCTTGTGGCACACCCACTGCGGGTCGGGTCCCAGCTCGGGCTCGACGTCGAGGGCGTGTGGGTCGCCGGAGCCGCAGACCGGGCACAGCGGCCACCGTCCGTACCGCTCCAGCAGCGCGTCCTGTACGTCCTGGGCGACGAGCCCGGCGACATAGCCGGCCCCTTCCGGCCACTGCTCGACCCACCAGCGACGCTGCACCACCGAGTCCTCGACCAGGGTGACGACATCCGCCTCGGCGACCTCGCCCGCGATCAGGTCGGCGAGGACGAGGGCGCGCGCCGCATGCAACGCCTGCTCCAAGGGGCTGATGGGGTTGCCGGTGGGGTCCATGTCCCCATTGTGCGCACCCTTGACCGTATGCCTCAAAGGAAAATATCTTTCACCACGTGACCCATGACGTGAAGGAAATTTTCGCGGGAGAGGCGCCGCCCGCCCCCGCCGCCCTCGCGGCCAAGGTGCGCACGCTCGCCCCGTCGATGACCCGCTCCATGCAGCGGGTCGCCGAGGCCGTCGCCGGCGACCCGGCAGGCTGCGCGGCCCTCACGGTCACCGGCCTCGCCGAGCTCACCGGCACCAGCGAGGCGACGGTCGTCCGTACCGCCCGGCTCCTCGGCTACCCCGGGTATCGGGATCTGCGCCTCGCGCTCGCCGGGCTCGCCGCCCAGCAGCAGTCCGGCCGCGCGCCCGCCGTCACCGCCGACATCGCGGTGGACGACCCCATCGCGGACGTCGTCGCGAAACTGGCGTACGACGAGCAGCAGACCCTCGCCGACACCGCCGCCGGGCTCGACACGGTCCAGCTCGGCGCGGCCGTCACCGCGCTCGCCGCCGCCCGCCGCATCGACATCTACGGCGTCGGGGCGTCCGGTCTGGTCGCCCAGGACCTCGCCCAGAAGCTGCTGCGCATCGGGCTCATAGCCCACGCGCACAGCGACCCGCACCTCGCCGTGACCAACGCGGTGCAGCTGCGCGCCAAGGACGTGGCGATAGCCATCACCCACTCGGGCTCGACCGGCGACATCATCGAACCGCTCCGGGTCGCCTTCGAGCACGGGGCGACGACGGTCGCGATCACCGGCCGCCCGGGCGGTCCCGTCGCGCAGTACGCCGACCACATCCTCACCACGTCGACGGCCCGCGAGAGCGAGCTGCGCCCGGCGGCGATGTCGTCGCGCACCAGCCAGCTGCTGGTGGTGGACTGTCTGTTCGTGGGCGTCGCCCAGCGGACGTACGAGACGGCGGCACCGGCGCTGTCCGCCTCGTACGAGGCGCTGGCGCACCGCCACACACCGCGCGGCGGCGGCCACCGCTAGGACACTCCGGCGTCGGGCACCACTGGGACACTCCGGCGGGGGCACCGCCGGGGCGCTCCGGCAGGGGCACCGCTGGGACACCCCGGCGGTTGGCACCGCTGGGACACCCCTGGCGGTGGGACCGCTGGGGACGGACCACACCTGTACGTACAGCACCGAAAAGAGCCGCTCCCGTCATGACCTCCATGTCCAACTACGGCGATCTTCGAGCAGAGTTGGAGACGCTGACCACCGAGGCGTTCCGCCCCGAACTCTCCGGGATCGACCGGCTGTCCACGCTGGAGATCGCGAAGATCATGAACGGCGAGGACGCGACGGTGCCGGCGGCCGTCGCCACGCGGCTGCCGCTCATCGCCGCCGCCATCGACGACATCGCGGACCGTATGTCCCGCGGCGGACGCCTCATCTACGCGGGCGCGGGCACCGCGGGCCGCCTCGGCGTCCTGGACGCCTCCGAGTGCCCGCCCACCTTCAACACCGACCCGGCCGAGGTCGTCGGTCTGATCGCGGGCGGCCCGAGCGCCATGGTCACCTCCATCGAGGGCGCCGAGGACTCCAAGGAGCTGGCGGCGGCCGACCTCGAGGCGCTGTCACTGACCCCCGACGACACGGTGGTCGGCGTCTCCGCCTCCGGCCGCACCCCGTACGCCGTCGGCGCCGTCGAGCACGCCCGCGTCCGCGGCGCACTGACGGTCGGCCTGTCCTGCAACGCGGACAGCGCCCTCGCCGCCGCGGCGGACCACGGCATCGAGATCGTGGTGGGCCCCGAGCTGCTGACCGGCTCCACGCGCCTGAAGTCGGGCACCGCCCAGAAACTCGTCCTGAACATGCTCTCGACGATCACGATGATCCGCCTCGGCAAGACGTACGGGAACCTGATGGTCGACGTACGCGCGTCGAACGAGAAGCTGCGGGCCCGCTCCCGCCGCATCGTGGCGCTGGCGACCGGCGCCTCGGACGAGGAGATCGAGCGGGCGCTCGCCACCACGGACGGCGAGGTGAAGAACGCGATCCTGACGATCCTGGGTGAGGTCGACGGGCCCACGGCCGCCCGCCTTCTGGCGGAGAGCAAGGGCCATCTGCGCGCCGCGCTGGCGGCGGCGACCGGCTGACCAGCACTCTCAGAGGGTGCGCACTCCGGACACTCTCACCGCCGAAGCGATCCTCCCCCTTGTGGGCGGCCCCGCGAACGTTCTCACCGTCGCCCACTGCATGACCCGGCTGCGGCTGGGCCTGCGGGACCGGAACCTGGTGGACGAGGACGCCCTGCGGGCGCTCCCCGCCGTACTGGGCCTGGTCGCGGACGACGACACGTACCAGATCGTGCTGGGACCGGGCACGGTCGCCCGGGTGACACCGGAGTTGGAGGCGCTGCTGACCACGTCGGCCGGTCAACTGGCGGCGATGGGCGCCGAGTTGAAGGCCGCCCAGCACCAACGCAACTCCACACCCCTCAAACTCCTCCTCCGCCGGGTCGCGAACATCTTCGTGCCGCTGATCCCCGCCCTGATCGGCTGCGGCGTGATCGCGGGCCTCAACGGCCTGCTGATCAACCTCGGTTGGCTCCCGTCGCTCACCCCCGCCCTCACCGCCATCGCCGCCGGGTTCATGGCGCTGATCGCCGTCTTCGTCGGCCACAACACGGCGAAGGAGTTCGGCGGCACGCCCGTCCTGGGCGGCGCGGTGGCGGCGGTCATCGTGTACGCCGGGGTGGCGAAGGTGACGGTGTCCGGCATGACGCTCGCCCCCGGCCAGGGCGGCGTCCTCGGCGCGCTGGCCGCCGCGCTCCTTGGCACGTACGTCGAGAAGTGGTGCCGCCGCCGGGTCCCGGCGGCGCTGGACGTCCTGGTCACCCCCACCCTCACGGTCCTCGTCACGGGCCTGGTGACGCTGTACGCCCTGATGTACGCGGCCGGCGAGCTCTCCTCCGCCATCGGTACGGCAGCGAACTGGCTCCTTTCCACCGCGGGCGCCTTCGCCGGTCTGATCCTGGGCGGCCTGTTCCTCCCCCTCGTGATGCTGGGCCTGCACCAGGCCCTGATCCCCATCCACACCACTCTCATCGAGCAGCAGGGCTACACGGTCCTGCTGCCCCTCCTGGCCATGGCGGGCGCGGGCCAGGTCGGCGCGGCCCTGGCGGTGTACGTCCGGCTGCGCCACGACACGTCCCTGCGGACGACGATCAGGTCAGCCCTCCCCGCCGGCCTGCTCGGCGTCGGCGAACCCCTCATCTACGGCGTCTCCCTCCCCCTCGGCCGCCCCTTCATCACGGCGTGCGCGGGCGGAGCGGCGGGCGGCGCCTTCATCGGCTTCTTCTCGATGCTGGGCGACAAGGTGGGCTCGACAGCCATCGGCCCGTCGGGGTGGGCCCTGTTCCCCCTGCTCTCCGGCAACCAGGGCCTGGCTCTCACCGCCGCGATCTACGCGGGCGGCCTCCTGACCGGGTACGCGGTCGGCTTCGGGGCGACCTTCTTCTTCGGCCTGGCCGGGTTGTCAGTGGGGCATGGAAAGGTGGACCCATGAACCACGCACAGCTGACCGCCCTCGGCCGGGCCCTGCGCGTCCTCGGCGAGCACGGCGACGCCCTGAACGCCGACACCCCCGACGCGAAGCTGCACGAGGTCAAGGCCGACCTGAAGCGGGCGCTGGACCTGCTGGAGGAGACGGTGACGACGGCTGCGCCCACCACCCGCTGCGCCGAGCACCCGAACGGCCCGGTGGACGAGGGCGCCGCCGACCTCTGCCTCCTCTGCGAGACCCGCCGCCGCGCCGCCCGCCGCACGCAGGTGAACGACGCGTACGGGCACGGCCGCCCGACCGCCCCGGACGAGACCGCCGACCGCACGATGTCCCGCTACGGCATACGCGGCGACCGCCCCCAGCCCCAGCAGCGCTGGCTCCCGGAGGTCTGGAACGGCCAGGCGTGGCAGCTCTGCGGCACCCCCCGCCGCGACCGCCAGGAAGCCGAGCGCTACCTCGCCGCAGAGCGCCGCACCCCCCGCCCCGGCATGGCCTACCGCCTGATCCACGAGTTCACGGACTACGAGGTGCTGCGCATCTGGGGCACACCGGTGAAGATCGACATCGAGCCGATGGGGAACTTGTAAGCCTCCTCCGGAGGTGACGCAGATGGGGGCCCGGCTCGCCCCCGGCAATGCGGCAGTGCGGTGACACGGTACAAGTCCAGCTACAGCGGCGGCGAGGGCGGCAACTGCCTGGAAGTCGCCCCCGGTTTCCCCACCCTCGCCCCCGTCCGCGACTCCAAGAACCCCCACGGCCCGAAGCTCGCGTTCCGGACCGAGGCGTGGTTGGCCTTCGTCGAAAACCTCAAGCACAACTGACGCGCAGTCGCCCCGAAGCTCAAGCGCCCAGCTCCGAGCCCTCTTTCCAAGGAACGGGAGGCGGGCCCCAACCCGCCCTCCCGCCCCGCGAGTTGACTTGACGCGACCGGCTTGCCACGGACAGTCACGAGGGTCTAGCGTGCCCGCATAACGAACAGCCCCCGCCAGGTGCGGCAAACACCTGCGGGGGCTTGACCTACGAGATCGAAGGAAAAGTTCGATCCCATGGCTGATGCCAAGCTTAGTGCTGCGCCCCTGCCCGCGCACGCGTCCCCACACCCCATGGCCAACCCGGGTTACGGAAAGCGCGCCGCACCGGACCAACTCCCTCGCACAGACCGCGACTTCGCGCACCTCCCGCCCCGCGAAGCAGCGATCGCCGCGTACATCGACCGCCTCCCCGACGGCGCCGACATCTCCGTAAAAACGCTGGCCAAGACGCTCCCGTACGGCCAATGCGCCCTGCGAACGGCGCTCAACAACCTCACCAGGGCGGGCCACTTACGCCGAGGCCGCGAACACCTGGCCGACTCGGCCAGTCCCCGCTGGATCACTCGAACGTGGTTCTCGCGCACGGCGCGGGACGACGACTGGTGGGCGGCGTTCACGCGAGGCGACGTACCGCAGGAGCCGCCGGAACCCCGGGCCGGACCCACCCGCTCCCGCGCGTACATCCTGCTGGCGGCGCTGGGCCGTACGACCCCGGCGCTGTCCCTGTCCCACAGGGACTGCGCGGACCTCGCGCCCCTGCTCACGGAGTGGTTCGCGAGGGGAGCCACCGACGAGCACGTACTCCAGTCCCTGACCGGGGGTCTCCCGACCCCGGTCCACAGCCCGGCAGCCCTCGTCCGCACCCGCCTGACGACCAAGCTCCCGCCCGAGCCCGTACGGGAGATCCCACGCCCACCCCTCCGCGTACTGGAGTGCGCGAAGTGCGGGGCCCCAGGCCGCCCGGAAGCCCTGCCGGGCGGCACCTGCGGCCCCTGCCGGGGCGAGGCCGAGCCTCGCCGCCCCGCCGCGCCCGTGGCGTCGTCCACAGTCCGCACCCGCGTGGCTGACATCCGCGCCGCAATGGCCGATCGCAGACAAGGAAGCCGAACGTGAACGGGGGGGCGAAGACCGCCTCCCCCGCCCGTCCCGCGGAGGGTCAGCTCAGGGTCTGGAGGGCCGCCGGGTCATACGCGCCCAGCTCCCCGAAGCGCCCGTCGAGGACCTTCGCGGCCCACTCCGGGTCCTGGAGGAGCGCGCGGCCCACGGCGACGAGGTCGAACTCGTCGCGCTCCAGGCGGTCCAGGAGGTTGTCGAGGGCGGCCACCGAGGCGCCCTCGCCCTGGAAGGCCTTGAGGAAGTCGCCGTCGAGGCCGACCGAGCCGACGGTGATGGTGGGCTTGCCGGTGAGCTTCTTGGTCCAGCCCGCCAGGTTCAGGTCCGAGCCGTCGAACTCCGGGTGCCAGTAACGTCGCGTGGAGGCGTGGAACGCGTCCACGCCGGCCGCGGCGAGCGGCGCGAGGATCGCCTCCAGCTCCTCCGGGGTCTCGGCGAGCCGGGCGTGGTACGCCTCCTGCTTCCACTGCGAGTAGCGGAAGATGATCGGGAAGGACGGGGACACCGCGGCACGGACCGCGGCGGCGATCTCCGCCGCGAACTTCGTACGGGCCACCGGGTCACCGCCGTACGCGTCCGTACGGCGGTTGGTGCCGGACCACAGGAACTGGTCGAGCAGGTAGCCGTGCGCGCCGTGCAGTTCGACACCGTCGAAGCCGACGCGCTCGGCGGCGACCGCGGCCTCGACGAACGCCGCGATGACGTCGTCCAGGTCCGCCTGGGTCATCGCCTTGCCCGCGTCGGCCGTTCCGTCCAGGCCGATCCCCGACGGGCCCACCACCGGCGCGTCCGCGAACGGCGGTTCCCCCGCCTTGCGCACCATGCCGATGTGCCACAGCTGCGGCACGATCTTCCCGCCCGCCGCGTGCACGGCGTCGGCGACCTTCGCCCAGCCCGCGAGCTGCTCCTCGCCGTGGAAGCGCGGGACACGGTCGCTCTGCCCGGCCGACTCGTGGCCGACGTACGTGCCCTCGGTGACGATCAGACCGACGCCCGCGGCGGCACGGCGGGAGTAGTAGCCGACCACGTCCTCGCCGGGGACGCCGCCCGGGGAGAACTGCCTCGTCATCGGCGCCATCACGATCCGGTTCGGGACGGTGAGGCCGTTGAGGGAGACGGGGCGGGAGAGGATCTCGGCCGCGCGGGAGGCGGAGGCGGTGGCAGTCACGTAGGGGGCTCCTCGGGGAGGTCGACCAGGCGTCGAGCAGAGAGGGTCAGGACATTCCGGGCGGTATGTGCACATGCATCAACCGTCCGTCAACGTCAACTGCCTCGCCCGCCAGGGCATTCCGCGGCCCTGAGGCCTGCTCCTGTGATCCCGGCCACGCCCCGAACGCCCGAGGGCGGCACCCCTTGAGAGAAGGGGGGCCGCCCTCGAAACGTAAGGACAGTGATCAACCAGAGGTCGATCAGAAGTCCATGTCACCGCCCGGCATGCCGCCCGGAGCGCCGCCCGCGGCGGCCTTCTCCGGCTTGTCGGCGATGACGGCCTCGGTGGTGAGGAACAGCGCGGCGATGGAGGCGGCGTTCTGCAGGGCAGAGCGGGTCACCTTCGCCGGGTCGATGATGCCTTCGGCGATCATGTCGACGTACTCACCGGTCGCGGCGTTCAGGCCGTGGCCGACGGGCAGGTTGCGCACCTTCTCGACGATGACGCCACCCTCGAGACCACCGTTGACGGCGATCTGCTTGAGCGGGGCCTCCAGGGCGAGCCGCACGGCGTTGGCGCCGGTCGCCTCGTCACCCTCGAGGTCCAGCTTCTCGAAGACGGAAGACGCCTGGATGAGCGCGACGCCACCACCGGCGACGATGCCCTCCTCGACGGCCGCCTTCGCGTTGCGAACGGCGTCCTCGATGCGGTGCTTGCGCTCCTTGAGCTCGACCTCGGTGGCGGCACCGGCCTTGATGACGGCCACGCCGCCGGCCAGCTTCGCCAGACGCTCCTGGAGCTTCTCGCGGTCGTAGTCCGAGTCCGAGTTCTCGATCTCGGCGCGGATCTGGTTGACGCGACCGGCAACCTGGTCCGCCGAGCCCGCGCCGTCGACGATCGTCGTCTCGTCCTTGGTGATGACGACCTTGCGGGCGCGGCCCAGCAGGTCCAGACCCGCGTTCTCCAGCTTGAGGCCGACCTCCTCGGAGATGACCTCGCCGCCCGTGAGGATGGCGATGTCGCCGAGCATGGCCTTGCGGCGGTCACCGAAGCCCGGGGCCTTGACGGCGACGGACCTGAAGGTGCCACGGATCTTGTTGACGACCAGGGTCGACAGGGCCTCGCCCTCGACGTCCTCGGCGATGATCAGCAGCGGCTTGCCGGACTGCATGACCTTCTCGAGGAGCGGCAGCAGGTCCTTGACGTTGCTGATCTTCGAGTTGGCGATCAGGATGTACGGGTCGTCGAGGACGGCCTCCATACGCTCCATGTCGGTGGCGAAGTACGCCGAGATGTAGCCCTTGTCGAAGCGCATACCCTCGGTGAGCTCCAGCTCCAGACCGAAGGTCTGGGACTCCTCGACGGTGATGACGCCTTCCTTGCCGACCTTGTCCATCGCCTCGGCGATGAGCTCGCCGATCTGGGTGTCGGCGGCGGAGATGGAGGCCGTCGAAGCGATCTGCTCCTTGGTCTCGACATCCTTCGCCTGCTCGAGCAGGGCACCGGAGACGGCCTCGACGGCCTTCTCGATACCGCGCTTGAGAGCCATCGGGTTGGCGCCGGCGGCTACGTTGCGAAGGCCTTCGCGGACCAGCGCCTGGGCCAGGACGGTCGCGGTCGTCGTGCCGTCACCGGCGACGTCGTCCGTCTTCTTCGCGACCTCCTTGACCAGCTCGGCGCCGATCTTCTCGTACGGGTCCTCGAGCTCGATCTCCTTGGCGATGGAAACACCATCGTTGGTGATCGTGGGGGCGCCCCACTTCTTCTCGAGGACGACGTTGCGGCCCTTGGGGCCAAGGGTGACCTTGACGGCGTCGGCGAGCTGGTTCATCCCGCGCTCGAGACCGCGCCGTGCCTCCTCGTCGAACGCGATGATCTTGGCCATGTGAAGTGGTCCTCCCGGACGGGGTGGATTGCTCCGGATCGCGCCCGCGCCCGCGACGGACGGCCTGCAAGCCCTGCGGTTCCTTGCCCCACAGGTCTGCGGACCTCACTGGCACGATCCAAGTTCTGTCACTCTCACTAGGAGAGTGCTAACGCCAATGATTAGCACTCGACACCTGCGAGTGCAAGCGCCTCTCGCCAAGTGGAGACGCACGAGGGGCCCGCGTCCCTGGTGGGATGCGGGCCCCTCGGCGTGAGTGCGTCGGTGGTCGTTCGCGCCGGGATCAGACGGCGAGCTTGACCATGTCCGCCTGTGGACCCTTCTGGCCCTGCGAGATCTCGAACTCCACTCGCTGACCCTCTTCAAGGGTGCGGTAGCCGTCCATCTGAATCGCGCTGTAGTGCACGAAGACGTCCGCACCACCGTCGACCGCGATGAAGCCGTACCCCTTCTCCGCGTTGAACCACTTGACGGTGCCCTGAGCCATGCCTAACTCCCCTATTACTGGCCCTTGCACAGATCCGCACTTCGCGGATCCGGGTCAGACCTCACCCCCCAACGATTGGGGGTGTGCGCCGGAACGCGTCGACCGCGGCTGAATGTATCTGTCCAACTGCCGTCTGCAACAGGTCAATCGGACGAGAATTCTGGGCACGGCCGATCGGGAATATACGGAGAATTCGCGAAGATTCAGGGCAAGTCGGGCCCCATAAATGCCATGAAAGGCTTAAAAAGATGGGGACTTTGGCTACTTCTTGTCTGCTGCCGGGCAAGGACTCATATGCGTCCGGCATAAAACTGGCATAGAAAGCGAAGCAGGTTCCCCAACTGTACCGTGCTCAACCAAGCAGAATTGCCCCCTCCGCTTCTCTCACGGAGGGGGCAATTCGATGAACTCTGGGTGACGAGCATTACCTTCGGTAACGGACTCACCGTGTGTGACGGTCAGCCTCCGGCGACGGCCGGGATGATCGAGACGCCCGCGCCGTTCGGCGTCGCCGTCTCCAGCCCCTGCTCGAACCGCACGTCGTCGTCATTGACGTACACATTGACGAAGCGGCGCAGCTTGCCCTGGTCGTCCAGGACGCGGGCGGCGATACCCGTGTGGTTCTTCTCCAGGTCGGAGATGACCTCGGCGAGGGTGGTGCCCTCGGCGCTCACCTCGGCCTTGCCGCCGGTGTAGGTGCGCAGGATGGTGGGGATGCGGACGTTGACGCTCATGATGCGAGGCCAGCCTCTCGGAAGGAGTCGAGGTTCGGGCGGATGGTCGCGGTGAGGCCGGTGTCCGAGGCCACCGCGTCCAGAGTCTTGAGGCCGTCGCCGGTGTTCAGCACGACGGTGGTGAGGGTCGGGTCGAGGACGCCGTTCTCGATGAGCTTCTTCGTCACGCCGACCGTCACACCGCCCGCCGTCTCGGCGAAGATGCCCTCGGTCCGCGCGAGCAGCTTGATGGCGTCGACGATCTGCTCGTCGTTCACATCCTCCACGGCACCGCCGGTGCGGCGCGCGATGTCGAGCACGTACGGCCCATCGGCCGGGTTGCCGATGGCGAGCGACTTGGCGATGGTGTTCGGCTTCTGCGGCCGTACGACGTCGTGCCCGGCCTTGTAGGCGACGGACACCGGCGAGCAGCCCTCGGCCTGCGCGCCGAAGATCTTGTAGGGCTTGTCCTCGACGAGGCCGAGCTTGATCAGCTCCTGCAGACCCTTGTCGATCTTCGTGAGCTGCGAGCCGGAGGCGATGGGCACCACGAGCTGGTCCGGGAGCTTCCACCCCAGCTGCTCGCAGATCTCGTACGCGAGGGTCTTGGAGCCCTCCGCGTAGTACGGGCGCAGGTTGACGTTGACGAAGCCCCAGCCCTCGCCGGCCGGGTCGCCGATCAGCTCGGAGCAGAAGCGGTTCACGTCGTCGTAATTGCCCTCGATGCCGACGAGCTCGCCGCCGTACACCGCGGCCATGACGACCTTGCCCTGCTCCAGGTCGTGCGGGATGAACACGCAGGAACGGAAGCCGGCACGGGCGGCGGCGGCGCCCACGGCGCCGGCGAGGTTGCCGGTGGAGGAGCAGGAGAGCGTGGTGAAGTCGAAGGCGCGGGCGGCCTCGATGGCCTGGGCGACGACGCGGTCCTTGAAGGAGTGCGTCGGGTTGCCCGAGTCGTCCTTGACGAAGAGCTTGCCGGCGTCGACGCCCAGCTCACGCGCCAGGTTGTCGGCCTTGACGAGCTTGGTCCAGCCGGGGTTGATGTTCGGCTTCTCGGCGACGTCCGCGGGGACAGGCAGAAGGGGCGCGTAACGCCAGATGTTCGCGGGGCCCGACTCGATGCGCTTGCGGAGTTCCTCGGTCTCGTAGGCCGAGAAGTCGTACGCGATCTCCAGCGGGCCGAAACACTCCTCGCAGGCGAAGACCGGGCCGAGCGGCACGCGGTGACCGCATTCGCGGCAGGAGAGCGCCGCGGCGGGACCCAGATCGACGGAGGTCGCGGAGTTCGTGGTGCTTGCAACTGTCTGCGCAGCCATGGAGGCGAGGCCCTTTCTCCTCATCTTCCTCACGACGCACTTCGCCGTGAGACGGATTTGGCACCTTCCCTAGCCGGGAGCCTCGCGACGACGACGCAGTCGTACGAGACCGGCTGGAGGGTTGCCGGGGCTTCATCGGGCCGTATCCCTCTGCCCCTCTGGATGAGCGCTATTCGGTTGTACGGGGATGATCTACGCAATGCGATGGTCATCCGCGTTGTTCAAGACTGTAACCGAAGGCCAGGACAGTTGAGATAGTCGTCCGAACCGCGAGATGGATCACACCGTGCGAGACGGGGTGATCAGACAGTGAGGAGCCGCAGACTGTGCTGGAAGAAGTTGAGCGCTGGCTGAGCACACGCTCCTGGTCCGCGACCGATCGCCCGCTCCACAAGCTCATGGCCGCCAAACGCACCACCGGGTCGACGGTCAGTGTCGTACTGCCCGCCCTCAACGAGGAGGAGACGGTCGGCGAGATCGTCGCCGTCATCCGCCACGACCTGATGCGGCAGGTGCCCCTCGTCGACGAGATCGTCGTCGTCGACTCGGGCTCGACGGACCGCACCTCCGAGGTCGCCGCCGCCGCGGGCGCGCGCGTCGTGCACCGCGACGACATCCTGCCGCGGATACCGACCGTCCCCGGCAAGGGCGAGGTCCTGTGGCGCTCGCTGCTCGTGACGAGCGGGGACATCGTCTGCTTCATCGACGCGGACCTCAAGGAGTTCTCGTCCGACTTCGTCTCCGGGATCGTGGGCCCGCTGCTCACCGACCCGGGCGTGGACCTCGTCAAGGCCATGTACGACCGCCCGCTCGGCTCGGCGGCGGGCCAGGGCGGCCGCGTCACCGAACTGATGGCCCGCCCGCTGCTGAACATGCACTGGCCGCAGCTCGCCGGCTTCGTCCAGCCGCTCGGCGGCGAGTACGCGGCCCGCCGCTCCCTGCTCGAACAGCTGCCGTTCCCCGTCGGATACGGCGTCGAGCTGGGCATGCTCGTCGACGCGCTGCACCTCGTGGGCCTGGACGCCCTCGCCCAGGTCGACGTCGGCGTCCGCAAGCACCGCCACCAGGACGGGCAGGCGCTCGGCCGGATGGCTGCCGCGATCTACCGCACGGCCCAGCTGAGGCTGGCCCGGGGCCATCTGATCCGTCCGTCCCTCACCCAGTTCGAACGGGGCAGGGACGGCTTCGAGCCGCGCACCCACTCCGTCGATACGGAGGAACGCCCTCCGATGTCCGAAATCGCCGAATACCGGAAACGAAGGGCCGCCTAGACCGGCGGCCTGAGCCGACGGATTGCATACGGCGCACGGGAACGTTTGAGCGTTTCCACGCCGGGCTAGGTTTCGAGGCATGGCTTCTGCGCACGGTGACCATCGCATCCTCGTCGCGTCCAACCGCGGCCCGGTCTCCTACGGGGTGCGCGAGGACGGCTCGCTGCACGCCAAACGGGGCGGCGGCGGGCTGGTCTCGGGCCTCTCCGCGATCGGACCGGACGCGGGCGCCCTGTGGGTGTGCTCGGCGCTCGGCGACGGAGACCGCGAGGCGGTACGGCGCGGCGTCGGCGAGGAGGGCGTACGGATGCTGGACATCGACGCCGAGGTACACGCCGACGCGTACAACGGCATCGCGAACTCCGTGCTGTGGTTCGTGCACCACATGCTGTACCAGACGCCGCTGGAGCCGGTCTTCGACGCGGAGTTCCGGCGCCAGTGGGCGTCGTACGAGACGTACAACCGGGCGTTCGCCCAGGCGCTGGCCGACGAGGCGGCCGAGGGCGCCGTGGTGGTCGTACAGGACTATCACCTCACCCTCGTCCCCGGCATGCTGCGTGAGCTCCGTCCCGACCTGCGGATCGGGCACTTCTCGCACACCCCGTGGGCGCCGGTGGACTACTTCCGGCTGCTGCCCGGCGACATCGCCGAGCAGGTGCTGCGCGGGATGCTCGGCGCGGACCGGCTCGGCTTCCTCACCCACCGTTGGGCGGACGCGTTCACCGCGTGCGCGGACGCGTTCGTCGGCGGGCTCGGCTCGACCCGGGTCGGGGTGCACGGCCTCGGCGCGGACGCGGACTTCCTGCGGCGGCGGTCGCACGAGGCGGACGTCGACGAGCGGATCGCCGCGCTGCGGGAGCAGATCGGCGAGGGCCGGCGGACGATCGTGCGGGTCGACAGGACCGAGCTGTCGAAGAACATCGTGCGCGGGCTGCTGGCCTACCGGCAGCTCCTGGAGGACCATCCGTCCTGGCGCGAGCGCGTCGTGCACGTCGCCTTCGCCTACCCCTCCCGGCAGGACCTCGTCGTGTACCGCGACTACACCGCCGAGGTGCGGCGCGTGGCCGAGGAGATCAACTCCCAGTATGGGACGCCGGATTGGACGCCGGTCGTCCTCCACGTCAAGGACGACTTCGCCCGCTCGCTGGCCGCCTACCGGCTGGCCGACGTGGCCCTCGTCAACCCCATCCGCGACGGCATGAACCTCGTCGCCAAGGAGGTCCCGGTCGTCTCCGACGAGGGGTGCGTGCTGGTGCTGTCGCGAGAGGCGGGCGCGTACGAGGAGCTGGGCGAGGACGCGGTCTCCGTGAACCCGTACGACGTCATCGGCACCGCCCGCGCCCTGCACGAGGCGCTGACCATGCCCTTCGGCGAACGGGCCGAACGCACCAAGCGACTGGCCGCCGCCGCCACCGCTCTGCCGCCCGCCCAGTGGTTCCTGGAGCAGCTGCGCGAGCTGGATCAGCCCAGTTGAGCCGCGAGCGTCGACAGTAGTCGTACGACCCCTGCCGGGCCGTCCACCACCAGGTCGGCCCGGTCGGCCAGTTCCGCGACCTCCGAGCTGCCGCTGCACACCAGGAGCCCCGGAACGCCCTCGGAGCGGAGCTTGTCGACGGCGGCGAAGGCGGGCAGGTCGCCCAGGTCGTCACCGGCGTAGAGAACGGACTCGGCGCCGATCTCCCGGACGTACTCCAGCAGGGCGACGCCCTTGTCCATGCCCGGCGGGCGCAGCTCCAGGACCATGCGGCCCGGCTCCACGATCAGACCGTGCCGGGCGGCCAGGTCGGTGAGGGGCTCGCGCAGGGCCTCGAACGCGGCCTGCGGGTCCGACGCGCGGCGGGTGTGGACCGCGACCGCGCGGCCCTTCTCCTCGATCCAGGTGCCCTGCCAGGCGCCGATCTTGTCCAGGAAGCCGGGTAGCTCGGCACGCACGGCGGCGACGCCGGGGTGCGGGGCGGGAGCGGTGACCGTGCCGCTCACCGCGTCCCAGCGTTCTGCCCCGTAGTGGCCAAGGACGACGAGGTGCTCCAACCCCGGTACGCCCGCGAAACCTCCGTAGCGGACCGCTACGCCGGCCGGGCGGCCGGTGATCACGGCGACGGAGGCGACCTTCGGGGCGAGGGCCGCCAGTGCGGGGACCGCGTCGGGGTGGGCTCGGGCCTGGTCGGGGTCCGGGACGATCGGGGCGAGGGTGCCGTCGAAGTCGAGTGCGATCACCGCCCGGGTGGGGCGGGTGAGGATGGCGTCGAGGCCGTCGCGCCCGGCGGGGGTCGCGGGGGCCGGCATGGAATCCGGGTGGCTGCCCATAGGGCGACCCTATCCGCGCGGGCCCCGGTCCGCCCAAGGCTGATCCAGCCCGTCCGGCGCTTGAGGACGAGCGCGTCAGCGCGATACGGGGGGTCTGGGGGGCGGAGCCCCCCAGGTACGGGACGGGTAGGGGCGGAGGGGGCGAAAACCC
>NZ_JBEZKJ010000130.1:0-19287 GCF_040651675.1 Streptomyces sp. NPDC048415
GGGTGAGGCACTGGGGGCAGTGCTTGGAGGTGTTGCGCGCCGGGACGGTGACGACGGCAATGCCCACTTCGGCGGCGAGGTGCCGCATACGCTCCACGATCTGCCCGCGCACCTGTTGGGACATGCGGGTGTTGTGTGTCCGGCCCATGCCCTTGGCTTCCATCGACCGCAGGTCTTCTGCGTAGATCACGGTTCCCCCGGCGGCGATGGCCTGATCCACCGTCCAGCGTGCTGCGGCCCAGGCGAGTGCAGCGTTGAGGTTCGAGCGGCGGTCGCAGACGTGCTGGATCTCATCGGAGAGGACCGTGTGCTTGGCGGCCATCGGGTGATGTCCGTGCCCGCCCGTGAGCCGCTGGTAGTGGTCGGCCTTGGCGTGCAGGTGCTCGGACAACCGCCTCAGCCGGTGCTGTTTGGCGAGGACCCCGGCGGCGCGGAACTGAGCGCCGGAGCCCAGGGGGGTGATCCGGCCGTCGTCGTGCAGGCGTGCCGCGCCCGCGCTGAGCAGGGTGTTCAGGCCCCAGTACACGCCGAGTGCGACAGTGTGCCCGGTGCGGGCGGTCTTCAAGACAGCGTGGGTGTAGGCGAGATCAGCCCGGACCCGGCCCTGGTGGGTGCGCAGGGTGGGCAGGTGCAGCACCGCACCGGCCGGGATCGTCGGCGGCAGGCCGAGCGGGCAGGCGACCCAGCTCCAGTCCTTGTATGAGGCCGGGTCGGGGCGGGTGGGCAGCTGGAGCCGCAGCAGGACGCGGCCGGGCTCGTCGGCGCGTTCGATGGTTGCCTGCTGCGCGTCACACGCGGACAGCAGCAACATGTGTGCGATCCGGGGTGTGGGCTCCAGCTCGAACACATCGACCGGCATCCGGCCGTTGTTCCGGACGAATGCTGTGGCCTGCCGGGTACGGGACTTGATCACGCTGGACGGCAGGAACTGGCCGCCGGGCACCGCATCGCGCACCGCGTCCCACTCGTCCGCTGTGCGCTTGGCCGGATCACCCGGCCACGTCTTGAGGACACCGGCCGTCAGATCGGCGCGCCACTTCGCCGACCGCAGCACGCGCCCGGCCTGCTCCTGCGCCATCCGCACGATGCGATCGTTGACCTTGACACCCTCGGGCGGCGCGACGACCCAGCCGAGGCGGCGCAGTGCCATCCACGCATTCGACGGCAGTTTCCTGCCCCCGGCGTCCTCGCCGGATGCCAGGGCGTCCACGTCGGCGGTGTTCCAGTGCTCGACGGTCAGTGCACTGACCATGCCGCAGACCAGGCCCGCGCACCAGCCCACGCGTTCCGCCAGCACCGCGGCAGACAGCAGTTCGCCGGTCTTCTCATCCATGCCCGTGCGCAACACGCCACGGGCACACGCGGTGCGGGAGGTCTCGCCCTCGGCGAGCGGCGGCTTCCGGCTCACGCGACATCACCACCGTCCGGGCACTGGCCGCTCTCCGCCAGGAGCCGCTTCCGCGCCTCCGCGCTGCGCATTGCCCGGGACGGCCCGCCGTCTTCACGCCGCTGCAGGCCGCGCAGATCAAGGCGCTGGCCGGCCAGCTCCCCGCCGAGACCGGCGTGCCGCTGTCGCGCTGGTCGTGTCCGGAGCTGGCCCGAGAGGCCATGGCGCGGGGCATCGCCGCGTCCGTGTCGGCCTCCACTGTGCGCCGCTGGCTCAGCCAGGACACGATCAAACCCTGGCAGCATCGTTCTTGGATCTTCATCACCGACCCCGACTTTCGCTCCAAGGCCGCCCGAACCCTGGACCTGTATGCCCGCACCTGGGACGGTGAGCCGCTCGGCGCGGACGAGTACGTGATCAGCGCGGACGAGAAGACCTCCATCCAGGCCCGTTGTCACCCCACCCTCGCACCGGGACAGGCGAGGGCGATGCGGGTGAACCACACTTACGGGCGCGGCGGAGCGCTGGCCTACCTGGCCGCCTATGACATCCACCAGGCCACGGTGTTCGGCCGCTTCGAGCCGACCACCGGCATCATCCCGTTCATGGCCCTGGTTGCCCAGGTCATGAGCCAGGAAGTCTACGCGAGCGCGAAGCGTGTGTTCTGGATCGTCGACAACGGCTCCTCCCACCGCGGACAGGCCGCAGCCGACCGGCTGACCGCGGCATTCCCGAACGGGGTGCTGGTCCACACCCCGGTGCACGCCTCCTGGATGAACCAGGTGGAGATCTTCCTCTCCGTCGTACAGCGCAAGGTCGTGACTCCCAACGACTTCACCGACCTTGCCGAGGTCGGGGACCGGCTCCGAGCCTTCGAAGACCGCTACAACGCCATGGCACAGCCGTTCCAGTGGAAGTTTTCATCACTATCGACCTGGACGATCTGCTGGCCCAGGCTCGACCGGCACACCCCCGATAACTCGGAAGAATCCTCGCTCCGGCTCCCAGCGTGATCAACCTCCGATGGACTTCCGGAGCCAACCACTTAGCTTGTTCTTTATCTACCAAGATCTTCCAGGTCTGCCGATGGCCCTGAGGTTTCGGCGCGTTGGGCGCGGGGCTGGTGAGACGGCTCGGCGGTACTGCCTGGAGGGCGGTGATCCGCTGCTGCCAATGATGACGGGAGCGCTGGGGTCCAACAGGAGGAGCCCGCCGCCAAACACCTTTCGACGGTCTTCGAAACCTTGGCGGTTGTCCTCCGGCGACGCCTACGTTGAGGCAGCAGGCAATCAACCGCCGCAACGGCGGGAGCCGGCGACGGATACACATCACGTCAACAACTGGGGGATCTGCATGATCAAAGGTCGTATCGCAAGGACAGTAGCCTTAACGGCGCTCGTCTTGGGGGGAGCGCTGTCCCTCGCGCCGAGCGCTGTAGCGGATAGCGGCTCGTCACTGACCGCTGTTCCTGCGCCCAGCAACTCCGCACTGCAGTCATGTTGGGGCCAACGGGTGTTCGGCAGCGCGGGCCACCATGGGAACAAGACCTGGTGCAACTCGGGGCGATACCGTGAGGTGATCACGTGCGAGACCCTGGGGGGCTACCAGTACGTGCACTACGGTCCCTGGGTATGGGCGAGCGCGGAGAGCACCGCATGGTGCAACCTCGGCGACGAGATCATCGGAGACTGGACGCAGGTGGGGTGAGTCAGAGGCTCCTTCGGCAGTAGGCGGCAGCCTCGTCCAAGGTTTCGTCCGCGGCCTCTTGGTTTCGATGAAGGCGCCGGGGTGTCGTTCCGAGATTCCCTGGCGTGAAGTGCAGATGGAAGCACCGATGCGCTAGCAGCCACCTGCGCGGCGCCGAGTACTTGCCTCGAACGATGCCTCGAACTGGGTCGCTCACCTGGGGATTCACCGGACGCCGAGGCGGCCTTCGTCTGATCATGTGCTCTGACCAAGGTGCACGTGACCAAGACGAAGGCCGTGAGGGTGAGTCTGCTGCCTGGTGCTGTCCGGAGGGAAGCGTTGGCGGAAGCGTCACGCTTCAGGGGCGAGTTCTACGAGTGTCTGACCGCACGACGCGATGCACTGTTCGAGCTGTCCGAAGCGGTGTTGTGTGCGGACGGTGCGGTGAAGTCCCCGGTGGACCTGACGCTGTTGCCTGAGGATCGCCTGGGCACGGAGCGATGTACGGCGGCTTGAACCGCGGCCGGATCGACATGGATCGGCTGCGGACCGTGCTGGCCGGGCTGTCGCTGCCTCGCTTCGACGGCGGGCGCCTGGTGCTGGCGGTCGATGTGTCGCCGTGGCTGCGTCCAGACGCGCCGTGCTCGGCGGAGCGGCTGTCCTGTCACGTCTACGGCCGTGCAAAGACGGCCTCGCAGTTCATCCCCGGCTGGCCCTACTCGTTCGTCGACGCCCTGGAGGCCAGGCGCCACGTCATGGACCGCGATCCTGGACGCTGTGCGGCTCGGACCGGCGGATGACGCGACCGCGATCACCGCTGCCCAACTCCGTAACATCGTCGAACGCCTCATCGCCGCCGGTCAGTGGCGGGCCGGGGACCCGGACATCGTGATCGTCAGCGACGCCGGCTACGACATCACCCGCCTGGCCTGGGTCCTGCGCGACCTCCCCGTCGAGATGGAGCCACCGAGGACGCACGGCGCCAACGGCCGGCCGCCCAAACACGGACCGGAGTTCCGCTTCACCAAGCCGGGGACCTGGCCCGAGCCCACGATCACCACAGCCACAGACACCAGCAACTACGGCAAGGCCGAAACCCAGGCATGGGACCGGATCCACCCCCGGCTCACCCACCGCTCGGCCTGGCTCGACCACGACGGAGAACTACCCCTGGTTGAAGGCACGTTGATCCAGCTGAAAGTCGAGCACCTCCCGAAGGAACGCGACGCCCCGCCAGTGTGGCTGTGGTCACCCTCGGCTGGACTACCCCGAAACTGCGCATTCCCGGGGCCGCGGACCGCTGGACCTGGATCCTGATCGTCGCCCACACCCAGCTCCGACTCGCCCGTCCCCTCACCGCAGACCTCCGTCGGCCCTGGGAGAAACCCACCGCCCCCGACCGGCTCAGCCCGGCCCGGGTCCGCCGGGGGTTGCAGGAACCTCCGCGCCCACCTCGCCTGCCCGACCCGTATTCCCAAACCCACAGGGACAGGTCCCGGACGGCCACCCGGCGCCAAGAACAAACGCCGGGCACCCCGCTACGACGTCGGCAAAACCGTCAAACGCGCCGAGACCCTCAAGGCCATCGGCAGACCTGGAAACCTTGGAAGGTAGGACAAGCTCAGTGTCGTCCACCAGCGACGATCTTGCCGCACCTGCCGGCGGATTCGGGGCCCCATTCGGGTGATGGCCGGACCGGTCTGCTCCCGAAGGCTTCTATGAAACCGGACTCTTGGGGAAAGTAGGCAGGTCAGCGAGAGGAGAACGCTATGTACGCGCTCAATCGGGTGGGCCGGTTGGCTGTGACGGCGGGAGCGGCGCTCGTGCTGTTCACCGGGATGACAACGACCGCGCAGGCAGCCACCGGCCCGTTCTCCTACACCTCGGTGGACGGCAGGGTGTTCGACAGCGAGAACCCGGAAAACGGCGAGTGCTTCCTCCTGGTCGGGGGTGCAGCGCAGGTGCGCAACGGCACGGACTCCCGGGCGACCGTGTACGAGGAGCCGGGGGACTGCGAATCCCGGGTCATCGACACGGTGCCGTCCCACACGACCAGGAACTACAGCGATACCCCGCACAGCGTGAGGTTCGGCTGAGCGGTCAAGGGTGTGCCCTGCTACGAAGGCTGCGGGGCGTCAGACTCAGAGCTGGGATCGCGTCGGGTGCCTCGGGCCCGGCTCGGCGGACAGGTGAGGGCACCGTCGACGGGTCTACCTGGCGGCCGGAAGAAGGAACGGCTCACTATGGTCCGCTGATCAGTCCAACTTCGATGGCAGATGTTCCAACTTCACTGTCAGAGGACACCGCGGCCGGTGTCACGCACCTGGTGTCACGTCAGACCCAGCGTGGGGCTCACAGCCCATTCCCCCAGGTAGACGTGCCGTCCTGCGAGGCCGTGAGGGGCCGCATGACGCTGCTGGGTCCCGCCCCCCGCCTCACCACCGATTCCCGCGTCGCCATGGACGCCGCGCCGCCTCTCGTGCGGATGAACCCCGCGCCCGCTTATCCGCGCAGTTACTCCCTGCGGGCGACGGATTGTCAGTGCTGCTGCCTAACGTCCGGCCTTGTGACAACTCCATCGCGCCCTGGCGGCGCTCGTTGCCCAAGGCGGTGACCTCATGAGCCTGACCTCTGGGCTGCACTGTCCGCGCACCCCGCTGCGCCGGTTCCTGGACCGTGAACTGTCGGCCGGCGCCGACCCGTTGTGCAAGACCTTCCGTGCCCGGGACCAGAGCGACCAGATCCTGCTACCAGGCCCTGGCGTGGGCACCGAGGCCGAGAACGTCGGCACCGCGATCGACTACCGGCTGCGCCTGGCGTTCACCACTGCCGAGCCCGTCGACCACGTCGCGCGCGCCGGCATCCTGCTCACCGGCACCTACGACTCCGACCCGAGCCAGCGGATGCGGGAAGTGGGCGAGGAACTCGCCGCGCGCTTGGAGGAGACAGTCCTTGGCCTCCAGCTCGACAACCGTGAGCTGCCGATGGACCGGGCCCATGACGAAGAGGAGGACCTGGCCCGGATGCTGATTGCGGCGGCCTGGTACCAGGTCAACTACCGCACCTCGATCGGGTTCGCCTTCAACCCGCTGGCCATCACCGGCCGGGAGGACTCCGGCACCTTCACCCTGGAACGGCTTCTGGAGCTCCCGCACCGCGACATGGTGGCCGACTTCGTCACCCAGCGCTACAAGGCCACCGACGGCCCGCTGGACGCCCTGCGGGCCCGGACACGGCCGGAGGACTGCACCCAGGCACCACGTTCCCCACCGACCGGATCAGCGCGGACGCCGACCTCGCCGTCGACGGGATGCTGCTCGACTTCAAGAGCACTCGATTCGCCCGCACGCTCCGCCAGGGCTAAGCGTGGCAGCTGATCGGCTACCTGCTGCTCGACACCGGGGACCAGTACCGGATCGACACCGTCGGCCTGTACCTGTCGCGCTCCGGCACGCTCGCCAGCTGGCCGGTGGAGGAGTACCTGGAGCTGCTCGGAGCCTGCCGCCGCGACATCGCCGTCTTCCGCGACGCGTCGGGCCCATCTGTCGGCGGTCCAACTCCCGATCAGCGTGGTGATGATGACGCAGATCGAGCAGGCCCTGAATGGCAAGGATGAGGAGTATCTGGCCGCCTGCCTGCAGCGGGAGGTCGCCGCCCGCGACAGCCACGGCGCCGAGGCCGCATCCGGGCGGCATGCTTCCCCTCCCGCAAGTCTTTGGAGGACTTCGACTTCGACCACCAGCGGTCAGTCAAGCGGGAGGCGATCGCCCATCTGGGGACGCTGGACTTCGTCGTCGGGAAGGAGAACGTGATCTTCCTGGGGCCGCCCGGCACCGGCGAAGCCCACCTCGACACCGGGCTCGGCATCCGGGCGTGTCATGCCGGCCACCGGGTCGCGTTCGCGACCGCTGCCCAGACGGTCGCCCGCCCGCCGACGTCCACCAAGGCCGACCATATGCCCCTCCAGCAGACCTTAGCCGCCTGCACCGCCGGATCCCGACCTCGAATCGGCTTCGGCGAGGCCGCTGTCATCGTCGTGATGGCGGTCGTCCCATCCCTTCTCGGCACGCCGCCGCGCGAGCTGGCGGCCGTGCTCGGGAGCGCCGGCGTGCTCGCCCTGACCGTGGCACGGCTCGGTTCGGTGGGCCCGCCACGCGCGTTGCGCTCTGCATGGCGCGCTTTGGTGTCCGCTGGCCAGGCGGCATGACGCGACACGATGGCACGTCGACAGGGGCGTCCGGTGACGCCGATTCTCGACCCCCGCAATGGCCCGGGGCGGCTTGCGCTGGAGCTGCGCCGTGCACGGAGCCGGCGCGGCCTGACACGCCAGGAGCTCGCTGATTGGATCGGCCGCTCCGTGGCGACCGTCCAGCGGGCCGAGGCCGGTCACACACGCCCGTCGTGGTCTGTCGTCAAGGACATCGCCAGAGCGTGCTGGCTGAGCATCGCGGCGATCGAGACCCTGGGGAAGGGGGCGTCAGGGCACAGCACGCCGTTGACGGAGGCGCCGCACCTGAAACTGGTTTCAGCTTTTGATGTGGCGTTCTTGCGCTTCAGATCGTTGAGGAGATTGCTGCAAGGTGGCGTCAGCGCAGGCTGGCAAGTTCGTTGACGTGGCGGGTGGGGGCGCCGAGGAAGAGGTCGGTCTGTGCCGGACCGTGGACGATGTTGAGCGTGTCGAGACGGTAGGTCCATTCACCGCCGCGTGAACCGGTAAAGCGGTAGTTGATCTGCCAGCGGAGCCATTCTCCGCGGGCGAGGCGAACGGCCGGGGGACGCCGCCGTCTGCGCGGCATGCCGAATGGCGTCGCGACCAGCTGAACCCGCAGTAGTCCGTCGACTTCCCGCAAGAGCACGTCGGCGTCCGTGCTGGAGTCGGGCATACCGTCGTGCGTCACAGACCGGGGCTGGAAGTCTTCGGCTTCGTGCATCCGGACCTCGTGCATGAAGGGCGGCGAGCCGAGCGGCAGCGGAAAGGCCGTCGGGGTCGCGTTCCGACGTGCGGCTTCGAGCCCGCCGCGGGATTGTTTGGTCCATGACGTGCGGACCCACTGCACCACTGTCTCCACGAGGTTGATCCTGCGGCATGGTGGTGACCGGCCGCTACTTCGTTTCGGCGAGGGCCGCCCGTGGCAGGCCGCGGCGGGCGAGTTCGCGTCGTAGGTCGAGGTTCTCGCCGTGGGCCTGCTCCAGCGCGTCCCGCAGGGCCTGTCCTTTTTCTCGGTGCTGCTCCTTCAGGCGCGTGATCTGGCTTGCCAGAGCGAGAACGAGTGTGCTTTCCGCGTCGGCGGGGGCGGCCGGTGCAGGAACCGGGCGGGCTTGGGACCGCAGGCGTTCAATGCGTCCTCGCAGGTCGGGGTTGTAATAGAGGAAGGCATGCGAGATGGGCAGATGCCGACCAGTAGATCCCGCAGCCGGTTGACGAGTCGAACCCGGTCGGTGATCAGGTCACGGCGGTAACTGGTCAGTAGTTGCAGCGTAGAGACCAACTCGGGCGGCGTGTCGATCGGGGTGAAGTCCCGGCGCATGCGGGCTTGGTCAGCGATGACGAGGGCGTCCCTGGCATCGGTCTTGTCCTCGCCGCGGTAGGCGCGCTGGTCATCCGGTGGACGGTACGGCCGGTGTGAGGTCTCATCGGTGCTGCGGTAGTCGGGCAGCTCTGACCCGTAGGTGCAGCCTTTGCGGAAGGCGAACTCGTCCACCCCCAGCATCCGAGGGGCGCGGTCTGGTACCGGCGGCGCCGTCAGGAGCCTGAGCAGCCGGGTGCGGCCAGCGGCCACCCGAAGACGCCGGCATAGCCGCGCGGCCGGACGGCCGCCCAACTCGACTGCGATTGACCGCAGCCAGCCCGTGAGCCCGGTGCTGGAGCGGCGGTGCCGCTCGGACAGGCCCGGGACCTGCTCGACGAACGTCTTCCGGGAACACTTCTTCCGGTCGCAGAAGTACCGGCGGACCTGGAGCCGGACGACGACCCGCTGGGAGCCCAACGGCCTTATGTTCAGGCTGCGTTGGTTCACGCTGTGCACGCGTCTGGCCTTCTTCCGGCAGTCCGGGCACCGGCCCGGCCGTCCGGTGGAATCCGCCTCCACCATCAGTGCACCGGAGGAGTCGCTGGCGCGCTCCGCTCGCACATCGACCCCGGGAAACAGCACATCCTCAACCGTCTTGCTCGCCACAGCAAGAAACACCCTGGTGAAACGATCCCGCGTTCCTGCCGCTGACATGCGGCTTCACGGAACTGCGGCCAGAGCCGTTTTCAAGCGCCATCAACGTTTGACCCGCGCGAACATCCATACGGCAGCGCGACCCAAGACGCCCGCTCATGCTCAGGCGCGAGCAGGCGATCACGGCTGCCCGCTGCCTGCTACCGAGGTGGTCCCGATGACACGGAGCCTTCGGTCTCGGCCAATGAGCCGTCCTCATCTCGCCATCCCAGCAGGTTTGCGGCAGTTGCGATTCTCGGCGTCGCTCGAATCCTGACCCTCTGACGGCGGATCAAAAGTGACCCACTTGGTGATCTTCGCCTGAACCTGATCTTGATCTGAGGTCAGGAGGGAGAGGGTGATCTGCGTGGAGGACTGGGCAGAGATCCGCAGGCTGCACCGGGCCGAGCAGATGCCGATTCGGGCGATCGCGAGGCATCTGGGGATCTCGAAGAACACGGTCAAGCGGGCGCTGGCGAGTGACCGGCCGCCGAAGTACGAGCGTTCGGCCAAGGGCTCGGTGGTCGACGCCGTCGAGGTGCAGATCCGTGAGCTGCTCAGGGAGACCCCGACGATGCCCGCCACGGTGATCGCCGAGCGGATCGGGTGGGAGCGCGGGATGACGGTCCTCAAGGAGCGGGTGCGGGAACTGCGGCCCGCCTACGTTCCCGTGGATCCGGTTTCCCGCACGACCTATCGGCCGGGTGAGCTGGCCCAGTGCGACCTGTGGTTTCCCGAGGCGGACGTCCCGCTCGGCTATGGGCAGACGGGGCGTCCGCCGGTGCTGGTGATGGTGTCGGGCTACTCGCGGGTGATCGCCGCGCGGATGCTGCCCTCGCGCACGACCGGCGACCTGATCGACGGGCACTGGCGGCTGCTGTCCGCCTGGGGTGCGGTGCCCAAGACGCTCGTCTGGGACAACGAGGCCGGGGTCGGCCGCGGCAGGCTGACGGCAGAGTTCGCCGCGTTCGCGGGCCTGCTCGCCACGAAGATCCATCTTTGCCGTCCGCGTGATCCAGAAGCGAAAGGGCTGGTCGAGAGGGCCAATGGCTACCTGGAGACGAGTTTCCTGCCCGGCCGCACCTTCAGCGGACCCGGCGACTTCAACACCCAGCTGACCGCCTGGCTGGCTGTCGCCAACCGGCGTCTGCACCGCACCCTGCAGGCCCGTCCCATCGAGCGGTGGGAGGCCGACCGGGCCGGAATGCTCACTCTGCCGCCCGTCGACCCGCCCGCCTGGTGGCGGATGCAGGCCCGCATCGGGCGTGACCACTACGTCCGCGTCGATACCAACGACTACTCCGTGCACCCCGAGGCCATCGGACGCACGGTCACCGTGCTCACCGACAACGACGAAGTCATCGCGCTGGCGCCCGGCGGCGTGATCGTCGCCCGCCACCCCCGCTGCTGGGCCCGCCACCAGACCCTCACCGATCCCGATCACGCCGCTGCGGGCCAGACGATGCGCGGGCAGGCCCGCCATCACCAGGCCGCCCAGGTCGAGGCCGACCCGCTCGTCGAGGTCGAGCAACGCGAACTGGGCTCCTATGACCGGCTGTTCACCGTCATCGAAGGCGGCGGCGACAGGGAGGCCGGCTGATGCCCCGCACCACCACTGCCCCGGCCGAAAGCACCCCAGCGGGCCGCAGAACCGGCTCCCAAACGGCCGCCGACCTCGCCTTCCTCGCCCGCGCGATGAAGGCCCCGGCCCTGCTGGACGCCGCCGACCGGCTCGAGTCCGCAGTGGCCCGTTACGACACCGAGCGCCGCCCGCGCAGCCAGTCCGTCGCACGCCCCGCCGGCCAGGCCGGCCGCCTGGGCTGGCTGTGACGTCGTTCAGCGGCTCCAGCATGTTGGCTTCGAGCGGCCCCACTTGGTGTAGATCCCGCGCACTGGCGAGCACCTCCTGTCCATCGACGGCGGCCTCAGCCGGGGCCGGGGAATCCCGTTACCTGAAGAGGGCGGTGCGCGCCACACACAGGCACAGAGGGGGCATCGACAGAGGTCTCTGTCAGCTGAAGTGGACGTTGCTGAGGTCGATGGAAACCATGACCTGCTCCGGGAGCGGACGACCGTCGGTGTCGCGGCGGTAAGCCCGGCGCTTGGTGGGCAGCACGATGCCGTCCGCTTCTGCGTAGTCGTAGACGTACTGTGCGGCGGCGAATCCGCCAGCCACGTCGACGTGGTAGTCGTGGCGCCGCAGGAGCCGGTCGGGACCGAAGTAGAAGTCCTGGTGGGCGCTGTGGCTTGCGATCTGGAGCGGGAAGGCGGCGCGCAGCCCTGGCCAGACCTCATCTCTTTCCCGCCACGGCTCGATGTCGGTGACCGTGAAGCCGGGCATGGCAAGCAGGAAGGGCGTGGTGAGGTAGGTCCACAACGCATAGCCGTTGAAGTAGGCGCGGTCCAGCGGGTCCCAGGGTGTCTCGAGTGTGTGTCCGGAGAAAGATGTACGAGGGTCCTTGCGTTCGGCCACCACGTGCCCGTTGAGTTTTTCGATGCTCACTCGGCCGGGCGTGAAGTCGGTCTTCTGGTCGCGAGCGCCGAAGGGCTGTACCGAGGCGTGCTCCTCGTGCAGCCTGACGGTCATCATGCGTGGCGTGGCATCCTGCGGCAGGCCCTTGATGGCGAACAGGTCGCCACCACTGACAATGGTGGCTTGCGCCTGGGTCAGTTCCTGCCAGCGTTCGATCCCGCCATGGGCCTCGATGGCCTTGGTGAGCAGATCATTCACGTTGGTTTCCTACCGTGCTTTCCGTTCGTCGGTGCGGGAGGGAGCCGGCGATTCGGCCGGATGGGTCAGTGCCGGGCCACGCATCACCCGGCTGCCCTAGCTGAAATTCGGGGCCTTCGGCGTGCACGAGGACAGCACGGGCGCTGCTGCGGCCAATTTCTCGAGGGTTTCGGCGAGCTCGGTTGCTGTCGGTGAATCGGTGCGGTTCTGCTGCGGGTTGTTCAGGACCAATGTCGCGAGGCCGTCGTCGATGGCGTAGGTCAGGTGGGGCATGGGTCCTTTCGGTCTTGCACCGGCGGTGCGCCCCCGTGGGCGTGTTCGCCAGTCATGTGAGGTGCTCACGGAACCAGGCGAGGGCGGCGGCGCTCGACTGGTCGAACTGGGTTGTGTACGGGTCGAAGTGGCTGCCCGGGAGCAACTGCAGCCGCTTCGGTTCGAGCGCCCGTTCGTAGGCGGCGAGTGCCAGGTCGGTGACGGTGACCGTGTCGTTGAGAGCGACCACCATGAGCAGCGGTGTGGGAGAGACCCTCGTGATCCAGGTTCCCGGCTCGTACATGCGGGCCGCGCGGGTAGAACGGACCGTGACCTTGTTCTCCCACACACCGTCGGGCTTCGGCTGCAGGTAGAAGTCGATGGCCCCCTGCGACCGGTACGACGCGGGCACCGCGGGATCACTGCTGACGATGGCCACGGTGCGCGGAGTTTCGCCGCGGAATCGTGCCCGTTCGTCCTCGGTCAAGGACTCCTCGAGGCCTGCTCGGGCGTCGGGATCGACGCGGCGCAGTCCCTGCTCGTACCCGCTGATGGTCGGGACCTGGGAGACCACGGCCCGCAGCCGACGGTCCGTCGCGCCCAGCACGATCGCGTGGCCGCCGGCGTAGCTGGTGCCCCACAGGCCGATCCGCTCGGCGTTGACCTCCGGTTGGCTCTCCAGGTAGGAGATGGCCCGCCGCCAGTCGGCGATCTGCTGCCAGGGGTCCACGTCGTGCCGCGGCTCGCCGTCACTGGCCCCGAAGGTGCGGTGGTCGTGCAGCAGGACGACGAATCCGTTCTCGGCGAAGGCTCGCGCGAAGGGTTCGAGTCCGTGGTCCCTGACCCCCGCGTAGCCATGGGCCATGGTGATCGCCGGATGCGGACCCGGCCCGCCCGGGAGGAAGAGCCAACCGCGCAGTGTGAGACCGCCGTCGGCTTCGAATTCGACATCCTTGCGTTCGATCATGAGGAACCTCCTTGATGTAACCGGGCCTCAGCACGGTGGAAATGACAGGCGTCGATAGCGTCGGGCAGCGGTTCACGCATCGCAGACGAACCCGTCACAAGGGAGTGCCGAGCGCGTCGACCACAGCACCTGCTCCGTCAGCGAACCGGTTGTGCAGGAACGGTCCGTTCGCCTCGGTACGGTCGCCGATACCGCACATCGGTCTGCCCGATGCGTTCCGTCCTCATCGCTGCGCCGACTCTTCAGGGGCGGATGTCGCACCGGAGGGGGACCACTGCTTGGTGTCGATCGGGGACCAGTCGGCCGGCCGTTCGTCCAGGCGCTGCATCCTGCGGCCTTGCCGGGCGGTAAGAACCTCCTCGTCCAGGGGCGTGAAGAAGACGTTGTCCACCAAGGTGTACTCGGCGGCGAGCCGGCCGACGGCCGGCAGCGCGGCGGTGTCGATCCGTCCACGTTCCAGATACAGGTCGTCTCTGACGTGGAACCGCACTACCCGGCCCCACACCACGTGTTCGGTCCCATCCCCGACGGGGATGATGCGGTCGACGACGCACTCGAACGAGATCGGCGCTCCCTTGACGCGGGGTGCGCGTACTACTTGGGACGGCTCCTTGCCCAGGCCGAGCGTCTCGAACTCGTCGACATCACGGTCGAACGCGTAGGCCGAATCATGCATGGCGTGTACTTGCGGCAGAGTCGCCAGGTTGGTGACGAACTCGCCGGTGTCACGGATGTTGACCATGGTGTCCTTCAGCGTGACCCCGTCCGCCTGCGGCTGCAGGGTGAGCGAGACCATGGGCGGTTTCCGCCCGACCGCGGTGAAGAAGGAGACGGGCGCGAGATTGGCGACGCCCTCGGCGGACACCGTGCTGACCCAGGCCACGGCGCGCGGAACGATGCTCCCGACCAGCAGTTTGTACGCGTGAGTGGCATCCAGCTCTGCGGCATCAATGATCATCGGAGACTCTCCATCAGGTTGAGAGGCGGCATGGGGACGGCGCTGCGCCGAATACGCCCACTGCCGGGGGAGGCGGAGGGATTGGACAGAGGAGCAGTGCTCCCATCAACCCTCACGCGAAATAAGCGTATGCACTTTGCTTCTTTCGAACAAGGGCGTGTCGCCATTGATTCCGACAGGCGGCACAAGCGGATGAACGGATGCGGCGGGCGTGCTTGTGAGCTGCGCTAACCCGTACATGCCAATACGGAGGGAAAATCGCCAACGCCCCGCGCAAGCCTTCTGGAGTGACGCTGGAGAGTTACGGCAGTGCTCCGTGCCGCGCCGTCAGGAACATCCCCGCCTCCGGGCGGACGGCCTCCGGCCAAGAACGCGCACGGACACGCTCGGGTGCCGCCGAAGGGTCAAGTGGGCGGTCCTGTCGGCCTGTCATGCGGCCGGTTCGGTGCTTACGACGCGCTCTGGACTCGTTGCCGCGCCCGATAGGCACGCAGATTCGCCGCGTTGCCGCAGATCTTGACGTCGTGCCAGACACCGCTGTTGTTGCGTGACCGGTCGAAGAACGCCGTCCCGCATCGCTCGTTGCGGCACAATTTCAGCCGCTGCCAGGTACCCGCCCGCTGGGCTTGGAAGACCTCGATCAGGGCGAGCGCCGCCACCCGCCGCCACCCGGCACCGCGGGGCTCCGGGCGCACCTGCCCGTTCCCGCCGAGCTGCAGCGCCACCGCCGCGGTGTGCAGCGGGGGAAGTGCGTCATCACTGTCTTGTCCCGCTGTGCGGCGCAGCTCGTCACGAAAGACGCGAAGCTCCTCGTGGTCGTCCGGGCCGAGCTCTATCCCGGCCGCAGGGGTGCCGGTGGATCGGCTCCACTGTGCCAGAGCCTGAGCGAGCCAGGTCCGGGCATCGGCAGGGTTTGCGAGCAGGTCGCTGGTGCGCGGCTTGCCGGCGGAGATGGTGTTCATAAGGTCCTGCACGAAGGCAAGCCCCTCCGGGGCCGGCTCCATGCTGTAGCGAACCGTGGCCGACCAGCTCATTCGAATCACCCCGCGGCTAGCGTGCTATCCAGACGGAAAACAGAAGCATTCACCTTGCATATCTTACTGGGGTTGACGTTCCGTGAAGGGAGGACGCGACCGGCCGGTCAAGGCCGGCCTTGCCTCACGTCAGGGGGACACCCGTACGGCGCCGGGGCCCGGGGTCGGCTCCACTTCGGCGCCGGCAACCTCGTGCCCGCAGGAACAGCGCAGCTCAACCTGGACGTGGCCGCCGCAGCCGGAGTGCTGCAGCACCACCGGCACGCCGGCCGTGTCGCCGAGATGGGTGTCGCCGTATTGAAGGAGAGCAGCCAGAACCCACTGAAGGTCATGTGCGCGTGATGTCAGGTGGTACTCCTGGCGGGGACGCTGCCCGGCTTCCTGATAGGTCCGGCGCTCCAGCAGGTCGGCGTCGATGAGTAGCCGAAGCCGTTCTGTCAGGACCCGTCGGGAGATCCCGAGATGGTCGACGATCTCGTCGAAGCGGTGCAGTCCTGCGAAGACCTCGCGCAGGATGAGCAGGCTCCATCGCTCGCCGACCAGTTCCAGGGTTGCGGCGACGCTGCAGTTGTCCAGATCAAGTTCTTGCCACTCCATGCCCTCAGGGTACTGCAAGGTTTCCATCTGGAACCCAGCCTTGACGAGCCTGGGTTCCAGATGGACACTTAGGTCACCAGCCCCTGGGCCCAGGGCCCCGGGGCTGACCACAAATAGAGACTGATCGGCTCTCTGAGGCCGCCGTGCAGACATCACGACCCAGTCGAACCGTCGCTGTACCCTCCGGCCGCTTCGCGCACCGCCGGACAAGTGTTGGTGTACGCCGGCACAGTCTCCGCTCCCTAACCCCTTTCAGCGTTGACCATGGAGGAAGCATGTCGCACAACAAAGCGATCGTGGAGGCTTGTCGGCGAGCGTATTGGGGATTTGAGAGGAACGATTCATCCGACCTGGTGGCGCTGATGTCGCCTGACGTGGTTTTTCACTTCCCCACGTCCCTTCCTTATGGTGGGACATTCCACGGCAGGGAAGGGTTCGTGGCTTTCTATCAGGACCTTTTCGATCATTACTACGAGTACTTCGACTATGACGCGCACACGGTCCTCGATGCCGGGTCGCACGTCGTGGTTCCCGTCCGGGCCAGGGCGAAGGCGAAGAACGGTCGCACCATGGAGAACGAACACTGCCTGCTGTTCACCGTGGTCGATGGGCTGATCACGGAGGCGCGGCTCTACGCGGACACCGCCAAGGGGCGTGACGTGATCGACGGCCTGGAGGTATTCCCCTCGGCGGCCGCCTGAGTACCCCATCCACCATCCGGATTCGTCGAATTCCGGCTCTCAACCCGAGGAAATGACATCTCACATGGCTCTTGGATACAACACGGTGGGCAGCGGAGCGTCGAAGGTCATCTGGGCCCACTCCTGGCTCGCCGGTCACGAAGGCTATGACTGCATGATTCCCTTTCTCGACGCCGAACGGTTCACCTGGGCCTTTCCCGACTTTCGCGGGTACGGGCGGTCCCGGGGACTGACAGGCGACTTCTCCATCCACGAGATGGGACAGGATCTCGTTGACGTCGCCGACGTGCTGGGATGGGACGAGTTCCATCTGGTCGGGCACTCCATGGGCGGCCAAGCCGCGCAGTGGCTCGCCGGGCAGCCGGAGGCCCGACATCGCCTGAGCAGCCTGGTGCTGTTGTGTGCGGTTCCCAGCCGCGCCTTCCCGCTCGATGCGGACGGCTCGAAGCTGTTCGAGGCGGCCACGGACAACCTGGACGCACGGGCCGCGGTCATCTCAGCAGTGACCGGAGGCCGACTGGGGACAGGCTTTGTCCGCTACGTGAACGAGGCATCCCGTAGAACGGCCGACCCTGCGGCAATGCGGGCCTACCTGCGGACCTGGACCCAGGACGACGTGTCCAGCGAGGTCCAGGGCTACCAGCGGCCCGTCCTCGTCCTCACCGGCCGGCACGATCCCGTTCTGCCCGCTGCTGTGGCCAAAGAGCAGATCGTTCCCCAGTACACCGACGTGCGCAGCGATGTTCTCGATGGCGCAGCCCACCTACCCCCGATGGAAACCCCTGCCCGCACGGTGTCGCTCATCGAGGAGCACTTCCTGATGGGGCCGAGGAGCTGAGCAACACCCCCTTGTCCCGACCTTGTCCCGACGTCGGCCGCGCCGCTGAGTACGCCCTGGCCGACAACGCATTCGCCACACCCTGACGGAGGAGAAAATCCGATGCCTGTTTTCAACGCCCATGTACCGGCCAACCGCTTCTCGCCGGAACAAAAGCGCGCACTCGCCGACGCCCTCAACCAGTCACTGGTGCAGGGACTCGGCATTCCCGAGGGCGACCGCTTCATCATGATCAGCGAACACCGGGAGAGCGAACTGTTCCTGGATCCGACGTTCATGGGCATGCAGCGCAGCAGCGATGCCATGATCATTACGGTACTCCTAGGGGCTCACCGTCCCCTGGAGGACAAGCGGGCAGTGAGCGCGGCCATCAACAAGCTGGTGGTCGAGGCGCTCGGCATCTCCCCCGACGACATATTCGTCGCGTTGATTCCGGTACCGAACGAGAACTTCTCCTTCGGCAGGGGCGATCTTCAGCTTGCCGAAGGTGCCCCTCGCTGGTGAACCCCGGGGTGCAGCCCAATCGAAGAACTCGCCTATAAGCGGGGGGCGCGTCTCCCGCCGCGGCGATCGATGACGTTCGATTCGAGCCGAACCGGGCTTCGTGGAAGATGCGCCAGGACTCCAGGCGGGCCACGCGCCGCTGCACTGGCGTTCGTGGCGCGGACAGCACGTGGTCGACCGTGCGCCGGGTCGGCGACAGGTCGCGGCCTGGCGGGCGCCTGACCGGTTGTCGCCCACGGGCCTGCGCCGGCGCCTCGCCGCCCAGGCAGGCGCGGTCGGCGATCAACAGGATGCCCTCGCATACGCAGATGCGCATGTTCCGGTGAGTGCAGGCTGCCGTCGGAGCCTGGGCACGGCCGAGCATTGCGGGCGAGTTCCACAGCAGCCGCCCGACCGGGTCCGTCACCACCTGCGCGTCACCCCATGTCGGCGGTGCTCCTGGGAGTAGTCGGGCCGGCCCTCCTCGACTTGGTCGCACTTGGACGACAAATCGTCATCGCTGCCCTCGGCCCCGGTGATCACACAAAGTCGGAGCGGGTCGGACGGCGGAAGCAAAGTGAGGCCAGCATCGAAACCGGCAGTTGGGCGGCGAAACAGACGCAACGACATGGGGCCCTTCCGCCGGGTTCGAAGCGACCTGCTGGGTCAAGACCCGCTGGGTGGTCGAAGCACACCTTCGCCTTGCTCCGCCCGTCCCGTCTCCGGGTCCGCTCCGAGCACCGCCGACCTCCACCAGGGCCTACTGGAAGTGGCTTCGGCTTCGGGCATGCTGCCGGAGGAGCTGGCGGAACGGACCTGGGCAGTTACGGTTATTTTCGTATTCATTAGGGCTTTTCGCGGAGCTGGTTTCCCCACTAGGAACGGCTGGAAAATGACCGACAAGACGACACCGACGTATCTGGACAGCGGCGACCCGGCGCGGTAGCGCACGGACTACTACCCCCTTTGGCTGGACAACCTTGCCGACGATGTGACGACGGAGGGCTCGGTTCTGAACGCAATCGTGCGCGGGGCCGTGGACGTTCCTACGGTGCTGGCCTATGCGGGCACTCTGTACGAGCACCAGGACTTCGTCTACATCGGTAAGTACGGAGAGAATGGCTTCGTCAAAGACTACGCATCGAAGGTGCGCGGTGAGCCGATCGCAAACATCGCTGTCGTCCACAGGAACGCAGAGGGGCAGACGCAACATCTAGTGGTGAACCACCGTCCATTGCCGTCGGTCCTGCTTTTCTCTCAGCTGTTGGGCGAGCACTTCGCTGGGACACGGTACACCGGTACTTCGCGACCCCGTCGGCAGATGCTCAGCGCGACTCAAGGAGAAATCTCATGCCCATGCCACAATCCATGCGCGCGCTCGTAGCCGGAAAGGTTGGCGAGCCGACCGATGTCCTGCGGCTGGAATCCCGGCCAGTTCCCACGCCAGAAG
>NZ_JBEZKJ010000131.1:0-19184 GCF_040651675.1 Streptomyces sp. NPDC048415
GAGGACGAGGACCTGGTGCAGCGTGTGGCTGAGATCGCAGGACCGGCCGGCGTGCACAAGGCCATCGACTGTGTCGCGGGCCATGTGGGTGCCCAGGTATCCCAGGCATTGGCCCCGGGAGGAGAGGTCGTGATCTACGGCGCGCTCTCTACCCATCGGCAGACTGACCCGGCAGCGCTGACGATCCCGCTGCAGGCACGCTCGGTTATCTACGAGACCAAAGCAGTCCGTGGCTTCTGGCTGAACCGCTGGTTCGGCACTGCCTCACCTGCGGATGCCTTGCGCGCGCTATCCGAGGTTCGCAGTCTCGTCGCTGATGAAGTGCTGAGCATCCCCGAAGGCCAGCCGTTCCCACTCGAACGCTTCACTGAAGCCATCACGCTCGCCGAAACACCCGGACATGGCGCCAAACCACTCTTCGTCTTCGAAGACGGCCGGGACCAAGACGACAGGTAGGACGCGGCCCGGCCGGTACTGGCGGCGGTTCGGCTGCGGCGGGGCAAGGCCGCCGCCGCCCCCGGCGCCGCCCAACTCGGGCAAACCACACTGCTCGGACGGCACTTCAGCGCCGGATGGGGATCCCGCGGCGAGCTGGCATACCGCCCCGTCCAGCCGGACCTGATCGCCGAGTTCGTCACCGACACCGCCATCGACGCAGGCCGCTATCGCCACCCGGTCCAATGCGTACGGCTGCGCGACGACCTCACCCCGCAGCAGACGCCGCCCTTCACCGTCTGACCGACGCCCTCCCGGGAAGATCACCGGTCATGTAGTGGCCGGGATGCCGAGTTCGGCGAGCAGGCCGCGCACGCGCTGCTCGATCACGTCCCGGATCGGGCGTACGGCGTCGACGCCCTGGCCGGCAGGGTCATCGAGCTGCCAGTCGAGGTACCGCTTGCCGGGGAAGACCGGGCAGGTATCCCCGCAGCCCATCGTGATGACCACGTCGGATGCCTGGACTGCCTCGTTGGTGAGGATCTTCGGGGTTTCGGCGGAGATGTCGATGCCCCTGTCCTTCATCGCGTCCACGACGGCCGGGTTCACGGTGTCGGCGGGAGCCGATCCGGCCGAGCGCACCTCGACCCGGTCACCGGCGAGGTGGGTGAGAAACGCGGCGGCCATCTGGGAGCGGCCGGCGTTATGGACGCAGACGAACAGCACGGAGGGATGGGCGGTAGTGCTCATGGCAGGTGTCCTTGCAGACGGGAGGGGTGGTCAGGAGGAGGCGAGTTCGGGCTCACCGTGCGGGACGACGACGGCTGCTGTGCGAGCGGGATGTCCATACACCACCGCCACGGCGCCCAGTCCGAGCGCGGCACCGAGCAGTTGGGCCGCGATGAACGGGGCGGCGGAGGCGGGGGCGATCCCGGCGAAGGTGTCGGTGAAAGTACGGCCGACGGTCACCGCGGGGTTCGCGAAGGAGGTGGAGGAGGTGAACCAGTAGGCGGCCCCGATGTAGGAGGCCACGGCAGCCGGGGCCAGGGCCGCACGGCCGATGCGCTCCAGGCCGAAGATGACCAAGATCAGTCCGGCCGTGGCGACGACCTCGGCCAGCCACAGGTGCCCGGCAAAACGGTCGTGGGTGGAGAACTTCACCGGCGGTCTGGCGAACATGGCGTTGGCCAGGATCGCGCCGCCGATCGCCCCGGCCACCTGCGCGGGCACGTACGCGGCGACCTCCCGCAGGGTCGGCCCGGTGCTGTGGCGGCGGCCGGTGAACCAGGCGGCGAGGGTGACGGCAGGGTTGAAGTGTGCGCCCGAGACCGGTCCCAGCAGCGTGATCAGCACCGCCAGGCCGAAGACGGTGGCGAGCGAGTTGGCGAGCAGTTGCACGCCGACGTCGTGCGACAGCTCGGCGGCCTGGATGCCCGAGCCGACGACGACCGCCACCAAAAGGCCGGTCCCCACAGCTTCGGCGGCGACGCGGCGGCCGAGAGCGGCGCTCACGCGGTGGCGCCGGCGGTCTGCGGCGTGGTCAGGAAGGCGGCGAGCCGGTCCAGGACGCCGGGCAGCACCCAGTAGTACACCCACGTGCCGCGGCGCTCGCAGTCGATGAGGCCGGCCTGCCGCAGCAGCTTGAGGTGGTGGGAGATCGTCGGCTGGGACAGCTCGAACGCCGGGGTCAGCTCGCAGACGCAGACCTCGCCGCCCTCTCCGCGCGAGGCGATCATCGACAGCAGCCGCAGTCGCACCGGGTCGCCCAGCGCCTTGAACACCTTCGCCAGGTCCCCGGCGCGTTGCTCGTCCAGGGGCGCGGCGGCCAGGGCCTCGCAGCAGGCGGCGTCCTGACCGATCACCTCAAGCTCTTGTTTCGACATGCCTCTATGTTGACGTTTTTCGATCCAGGACGCAAGGTTGCATCAATGAACGTCAATACAGGCCGTTCCGGGGCACCACCACGCCCCGTCACTCAGGAGTGAGTCATGAGCGAACAGTCCACCGACCTGCGCGAAACCGTTCGCCAGCGGTATGCAGCCGCAGCCGTGAAGGTCACCGAGGGCGGCACCGCCTGCTGCGGAGCCCAGCCGGTCGAGGTCGACGAGAACTTCGGCTCCACCCTCTACGCCGCCGACGAGCGCGATGCCCTGCCCGCCGAGGCCCTCGCCGCTTCCCTCGGCTGCGGCAACCCCACCGCCGTCGCCGAACTGCGCGCCGGGGAGCGGGTTCTCGACCTCGGATCGGGCGGCGGCATCGATGTCCTGCTCTCCGCCCGCCGGGTCGGCCCCACCGGCAAGGCGTACGGCCTCGACATGACCGACGAGATGCTCCAACTCGCCCTGGCCAACGCGGAGAAGGCAAGCGCGACGAACGTGGAGTTTCTCAAGGGCACCATCGAGGCCATCCCGCTGCCCGGGAACACCATCGACGTGGTCATCTCCAACTGCGTGATCAACCTGTCCACCGACAAGCCGGCCGTGTTCGCCGAGACCTTCCGCGTACTGAAGCCCGGCGGCCGGATCGGAGTCTCCGACGTCGTCGCCGACGACACCCTCACCCCGGACCAGCGGGCCGAGCGCGGTGACTACGTTGGCTGCATCGCCGGCGCGCTCTCCTTCGCCGAATACCGCGCGGGCCTGGAAGCCGTCGGATTCGCCGACGTCGAAATCACCGCCACCCACTCCGTCGCCAACGGCATGCACTCGGCCATCGTCCGCGCCACCAAACCACTGACCACCGGCGCCTCCCCGGAGGCGGTGGAGTCGTCTGACGCCTGCTGCGGCGTCAACGCGTGCTGCACCCCGGCCGAGACCTCCGTCGATTCGGCCCTGACCGTCACCGAGGCCAAGTCCGCGTCGGGCTGCACCTGTCAGAACTGACACCACAAGCTCGGGGCCCTCCATCTGAAGGGCCCCGAGCACCTTCAGTCGCGGACAACGGACAGCATCAAACCCTGTCCAGTGCGGCGTCACCCTGCCTGCCGGTTGATCACTGCGCCTGGGCGAGCCAGACCGCGTCGGGACCGGCCGGGAATCGCAGCTGGCCGGTCGTGTCGTGCACAGCTCGCCACACCGCCTCGGCGACGTCGCTCTCCTTGGTGAACAGGTCCTGGCCCGTGAAGTCGCCCATGGCCTTCATCGCCCACGGTGCGTAGGGCGCCGGGACCAGCTCGTCCAGGGAGGCGCCGTTCGTCGCGTTGGCTGCGAAGTTCGTCGTCAGGCAGGCGCCCGGCTCAACCGTCATCGCCTGCACACCGAAGGGCGCGAGTTCGAGCGCGAGGGATGCGGTGAACCCCTCGATGGCCATCTTGCTCGCCTTGTAGACGGCCGAGAGCGGCATGTGGCCAAGCACCACGCTGGAGGTCACGTTGACCACCACGCCGGAGCCACCGTGCTCGCCGGACTGATCGGCGTTGGGCATCATCTTCGTCGGCGCACGTGCATTCTGGGCGCCGCAGGCCGCGGCGGCACACCGACCGAGGACCGCAGCTTCCAGGCATGGCTGGCTGTCAAGGCCGTGCGCGACATAGCCTCCGGGCTCTTCATCTTCGTCCTGCTGGCCGACGGGCCACCCCACCTGCTGGGCTGGTTCATGCTGGCCGCCACCGGCATACCCGTGGGCGACGCGTTGATCGTGCTGCGCAGCAACGGGCCCAAGGCGGCCGTCTATGGCATCCACGGCGCCACCGCAGTGGTGATGCTGGCGATCAGCGTGCTCCTCCTCGTCGCGTAACCGCTCGTCACGCCGCCTCGGCGGGGTATTGCGTCCATTGACGGATGGGTGAGTCGGGTGCGGAATCCGACTTCGACTCGGCGCGGGCGTTGCGCCAGCGGACGTAGGCGGCGATGGGCGCGTTCTGCTCGTCGTGGCTGCGGTGATCGGTGCCGTTGAGCGCGAAGTAGCGCAAGGCCGCGAACTCGGCCCCGATCCAGTTCAGCCAGGATCCGTAAGTCGGGAGGAAGACCAGCTCGATGTCGTTGTCGGCCACATAGGTGCGGAGCTTGGCGTGCTTGTGCGGGGAGAAGTTGTCCAGCACCACATAGAGTTTCTGGCCGGGCCAGCGGGCGCGCAGGGCCTTGAGCAGGTCGAGGAACTCCCGCCACCGCTTGCGCGGGGGATCCGGTACAGCTTGCCGGTCGACGCTTGCCGGTCGACGGATCGAGGGCAGCAAGCATGTGCCTCACACCGCCGTAGCGGTTATAGGTTGCCCCGCAGGCGGCGCGGACGCCGCACCGCCCCGCTCCATGCGGGGAGGGTAGCCGGAGCGGCCAACTGGCGCTGAGCATGGCCATCTAACGCTGAACGTCACACGCAGTGTGACCTCCAGCGTCAGGGGGCCAGAGACGTCGGGATGTCCGCTGGTGAGCGGCCAGTGTTCAGCGGCGGTTGGCCATTTTTGCTCAGGGATAGTTGGCTGCCGCGGTCTCGACTTCGGCGCGGCCGTCGCCGCTAAGGAACTCGCGGGCGCCGCGGAGCCTGGTCCGCAACCGCTCCTGCGTTGCGCAGCTGTCGAGGCGTACGTCGAGGGCCCCAGGCAGGGAGGTGTCGGCTCGTCGCCCGGCGGGCAGCCGAGCGCCGTCAAGTCCTTGGCGCCAGGCGATGAGCACACCGAGGTCGTGACGGCTCAGGGCGTCCGACCCGGCGAGGTGGAACACCCCGGCCGCGTCGGACAGTGCGACCTCCCACAAGGCGGCGGCCAGGTCTTCGACATGTACCGGGCAGCGGATGTCGTCGGTGAACAAGACCCCGTCGCGGGCGCCGCCCGCAAGGGCGTGCACCGTGCGCTCGTGCACGGATCGGCCGTGTCCGATGATCAGAGAGGTGCGTGCGACGGCAGCGCCCGGCACCAGGAGCCGCACCGCCGTCTCGGCGGTGGCCTTTGCGGCGCCGTATGGGGTGACCGGGTCGGGCAGGCAGCTCTCGTCGTAGCGGACGTGCGCACCAGAGAACACCGCGTCGCTCGAGACATGGACCAGACGGCAGCCCTGCTCGACGGCGGCCAGTGCCACGCGGACCGCCCCGTCGGCGGTGACCGCCCAGTCGGACTTGCCGCTCGACGCGTTGACCACGACCGAGGGTGCCACGTCGGCAATCACCCTGGCGATACCCGAAGAGTCCCGGACGTCCAGTGGATGCCAGGCGACACCCGAGGCCCTGCCGGGCCGGGAGGCGAACGTCGCGGCCGTCTCATGCCCCGCCACGGTGGCCTGGCGGACCAATTCGGTGCCCAGGAATCCGCTGCCACCGATGATCAGGACCGTCATGGACCGACACGGTAGCGAACGCGGGAACGGTGGTGGGCTGGGTCCCGGCATCGCCTACGCGCGGTCGAGGCACAACTGCCGAGGAAAGGTAGCACTGCGACTTTTGGGCTGACCTGGGGCACTCGCTGCGTCGGGTCGCTCGGCCTGCCAAGCGGATCGATTGTGTTGACGCTTCCCAGGTTCTTCGACCCCCGAAGGCAATCAGAAGTGCCGGCTCTCCGCCCCGGGAAGGCAGGGCTGGTCCGGCCGTCTGAAGCGGCTGCACAGCGGGCACCACTCCTCGTCCCGCCATACGCGGGCCCCCGCTTGTCGTACTGCCTCGACTGCGGCTGTCAGGTTCGCGTCCTGCCGGGCGAAACAGCACGCGACCCAGACGTCCTCGTCGCCCCACCACTTGTGGAGCTCGAGGTGAATGGCGGTTCCGTCGTTGCTCCACCATTTGTCGGCGGGCCCGGTTGCCTCAGCATCGAGGGTCGGAAAGCCGTCATCGTCGACGGTCGGTTCCTGGCCGGGTTCCGTCGCGATGCCCAGGCTCACGTGGGGCCAGCCACGAACCTGAGCCAACTGGGCATGGGCCTCCAGGCGCTGGCCGACGCTGCTGTTGATGACCCGGGGCTGCTCCGCGAGCGTCATGACGGTACGCCCATCGAGGAGGACATCCACGCCCCAGGTCTGGTCACCATCGGTGAGACCGGGGAAGCCCCAGCCATCGATGCTTGGGTAAACGGTGGCCGCGCCGTCCAAGCCATGATCCATGCCGTTGGAGCTGAGGAGCGGGTACCAGAGGCCGCCGTAGCGGCCCTCGAAACGGATCATCGCCTCAGTGGCCCCGGCGGGAACCGGCGCCTTGCTCCCGTCAGAAGCTTCCGCGCGCGCCGATTCGCGGATCCGATCAGCGGACATGGACGGGCCACGCCGTGCCCGTGCCAGGAGCGCCCGGACGCGGGGCGACAAGGACGGGTCATCGAGGATGTGCACGTCAACAGGCTAGTTTGGCAACGAGCCGGTCAACAGGTCCCTCGGCCAGTCGACATGACGCCCTACGGCCGCGGCGAGGCGTGGGAGGACAACCCCGAGGGCTGGCCCGTGATCGGCGATGTCGGCGAGGGGCACCCGTCCGAGGGCCGCCAGGCCTGCTGGTACTGGCGCTCGGACGCCGACGGCGTCGCCACCTGGAGCCCGACCAGCCGGCCCGTGCCGCTCGACCCCGGTCCGACGATGACCGGCGGGCAGTGTGCGCTGCTGGCGCAGCTGCTCCCGGCGGCGGGGAGCACCGACGGGCGCGGTGGCAGGCCCGAGAAGTGGGACCGGCGCCTGGTCCTGGAGGCGATCTCCCAGTTCACGGACGCTCTCTCAGAATGCGGTCGGGGCCCCTGCCGCGAAGCTGAGAGCCCGTATTAACACGTAGCCAGGTAGACAGATAGACAGCCTCAAGTTCGGACAGATCTGGGCAGTCGGACCTCTGTGCTCTCTCAGCCGGCGTGAAGGATCCGAAAGCGATCGGGTTCCGCCGGATCTCGATCAACGACTTGGATTGGCGTCCAAGCCCATTGCCAAACGCTGATGCCTGGCGTGCGGGAGAACTGGATCTGCCCGCGGGTGCCTTCGACTGCAACGCGCGGCCAGGATTCGGCAATGCGCGCCCGGTCCGCGCCGTGAGAACGCAGCACATCCGCGAGGACGGCGACCGTGTCGTAGCCCTCGAAGGCGACGAATGAGGGCGCTTCGGCCAGCCGCTCGCGGAGGGCCGTCTCGACTCGTGCACCGAGTGGGCTGAGGCGCTCGGGCAGGTAGCGCAAGAACGGGATCGCGGCACTGTCGTCGCCCAGCAACGTCGCCCATTCGGCGAACTCCGGTTGCCCTGCTGGAGCACCAATCATGATCTCGGCGAGGCGCTGGTCGCGGCGGACAGACTTGACGATCGACACTGCCGGCTCCGGGTGGCCGACCAGAAGAAGGAGGGCTGTCGCGCGATTGTCGACGAGTTCGTCGCACACGGCCGTGGGGGCGAGCGTGCGCATCTCCAGTTCGATGACGGTGCCGCCGCGTGGAGCGAGGTAGTCCCGCAGAATGCGGGCCCCAGATGCCCAGTAGACACTCGACTCGACTGCTACGGCGATTCGACTGTGGCCCGCGCTGAGGAGGAAGTCGGCGTAGATCTGCCAGCCGTGGGACTGCGCCGGGGCGAGGCGCGCGACCCATTCCGTTGGCTGTTCGGTGAGCGCGTCGAGAACCGCTGACGAGCAGAGGAACGGCAGGCCGAGGGCGTCGGCCCTGGCGGCAGCGGCGCGAGCGACGACGCTGTGATACTCCCCCGCCAAGGCAGCCACGCCCAGGCGAGCCAATTCCTCTACGGCCGCCGCGGCCCTCTGTGGATCAGCCGCGGTGTCTCGGACCACCAGCTCGAGTGGTCTTCCGACGATCCCGCCGGCGTCATTGACTTCGCAAACGGCCAGCTCGAGTCCAGCGAGCAAGTGTTTGCCTGCCTCGACCCAGCCAGGCCGAGTTAGCGGAACGAGAGCGCCGATCTGGACGGATGGTCCGTCAGTCCGCTCCGCTCCAGAGGGCGATGGTGGCGCGTTCATGCGTGGGCGTCTCCCGTGTGACGATTCGGTTGCTGTGTGCCCGGATCGCAGAGTGGCAAGGCCTCGTAGTGCGCGTTCATCTCATCTCGCCGTGGCGGCCGCACCTGAGTGACCATGCCGGACATTGCATCCACCACCATCGCCAACAGGCAACCGATTATTTGTTCGCTGAGCTGCCAGGCTTCAAGACACCTCTCCATCGAGGGCAGGGGGCTTCGCCCAGGGCCGTCGACCCAGTGCGCCTGACGTACATGTCCGTGACGCACTATCGCAGGTCAACAACGTCCCGAAGCGAATCCCGGTCGGTCGAGAGAGATTTCTCAGCGAGCGCCGTACGTCGTTGCCGGACATTGACCTCGATGTGGCGTCCGAGCGGCGGCTTGAGGTCTACGACAAGATCATTGACCGGTCCGGGCGAGAGCGGACCGCGGTCACCGGCATGCCCGAGACCTACCGTGCCCGGCACGCCCTCAGGGAACCGGGCTCGCCCTTGGCCTGCTGCCCCAGATCGTGGGCGAGATCGCCAAGAACTTCCCACATATCCGGACCCGGGACATCCGCGCCGCCTTGGTCGAACTGCCAGAGCTGCGGCAACTGGCAGTCCGAGCAGGCAAGTTCGGGCCGCTGTGGGAGCCCGCCGAGGGCCTGACGCGCTGCCGCGCGGCTACGCCATGCACCCGTGTGGGGTGGGTGAGCATCTCGAACGCATCGCCGCTGGACCAGCTTCCAGTGCAGCCGACCCCGGCCGGCTACCCGATGGTGCAGGCCGACAAGGAGGACGCGGATTTTCTGGGGGCGAAGCGGTTGCCGTGGAATCTGTCTCACGTTGATGCAGCTCAGCGACCTGATAGCTGAGTCTATGCATCACGACACCTGTGGTGCTACCGCTCGATCCGGTGGTTTGCTGGCGAGGAGCGACTGTTGGCGTTCATCCGCGGCCACATCGGCATCGACGGCCACGACGCCTTCCACCTGCCCGACCTGGGCGGCAGCCACCGACCGCCGCGCGACCCGGACATCCGCGACGACTGATCAGAGGCAGTTCGTCGACCGCAACCCCGGCTGAGTGCGTCGGAAACTGTCGCTCACGTTGGAACGTGTGGCCGGAACACAGAGTTGGTCGGCAGGAAAAAGGGTTGGGCGGGACGACGTGCGGGCTGATAGTTTCCGGGAGTCCGTGACAGACGCGAGGAGGTGAGACCCATGAACGCAGTGTCCATGTGGGTGCTCCCCCTATTCTTCACGGTCGGGCGATTGACGTAGGTGTCGCCGGGAGCGCCTCAACAACAAGGCAATCCCGAAAGGCAACAACCTATGCATTTCACCTCGGAGACATCGTCGAACGGTGTCATCGAACGCAGCTTCACTCTGGATGAGGTCACCGGCGTGCTCTGGTCACCCGCATCCGGCTCCGACGGTGCGCCCCTGATCCTGATGGGTCACAGCGGCGGCATGCACAAGAAGGCACCGGGAATCCTGGCCCGTGCCCACCAGTACGTGACCACCTGCGGTTTCACCGTCGCCGCCATCGACGCGCCCGGACACGGCGACCGGCCGCGAAACGCGGAGGACAAACAGTGGGTCGCCGCTCTCCTGCAGGCTCGGGCGGCAGGCGAGCCGATCGGCCCGATCGTCACCGACTTCAACGCCTCACTGGCGGAGCGTGCCGTGCCGGAATGGCAGGCAACCCTGGACGCCCTCCAGGCACTGCCCGAGATCGGCACCGAAGCGCCGATCGGCTACGGCGGCATGACGTTGGGCACCGCGACCCGGGCTGATGTTGACGGCAGTCGAACCCCGCATCACCGCCGCGGCCTTCGGTGGGGTGCTCGTGTACGAGGCCCTGACCGAGGCTGCGAGGCAGATCACCATCCCGATCGAGTTCCTGCTCCCTTGGGACGACGAGGAAATCGACCGCCAATCCGGTCTCGCGTTGTTCGACGCCTTCGCCTCGAAAGAAAAGACATTGCACGTCAACCCGGGCAGGCACAACCAGGTGCCCAGCTTCGAGATCGACAACTCGGCCCGGTTCTTCGCCCGGCATCTCGGCCGGGTCGACACACCGGCCTAAGTGACAGGTATCGGCGTCCGGCTTCGAGCCAGTCGCCGATAACGCTGTCACATTTCGTCAGAGCGTCCGGCAATCGATAGCCGCACGATCCGGAACACGTCGAGCATGGCCGGGTCCGACTTCAAGATCACCTTCCGGGATGGGTCGTGGGTCCGGCTGACGACCACTTCGTCGGACGGTGCCCGGAGGATCGCGGCTCTCCTTTGTTAGAGGTCGCTTGCACTCGGACCCGGACCGCCGAGCTCCGCCGGCCCTGGGAAAAGCCCACTGCCCCCGACCGGCAGACCACCGCCCCGGTCAGCCGGGGGTTCAGGAACATCCGCGCGTACCTGGGCAGACCGGCCCGGGTTCCCAAACCCCGTGGCACCGGCCCGGTCGGCAACCTGGCACCAAGAACTGGCACCCGCATCACGCTACGGCGTCGGCAAGACCGTCACACGCGCCGAGACCCTGGCAGAATTTCACTCGCTCCGAAGACAAAGATCACGCTTAGAGCAGGCGCAGGACGCCGACGACCTTCCCGAGGATCTGCGCCTCCTCGCCGGGGATTGGCTCGTACGCGCGGCATTGCGGGTCATGAGCCACACCCGCCCGTCCTGCCGGCGCAGCACAGGGCGTGGCCCGAGGAGGGGTCCGGTCCCGGTCCCCTCCACGCTCGGTGGTGGTGAGTCCACCTGCTCGCAAAGCTGCTCAACTTGATGCGGCGTCAGTCGGGCCAAGTGCCGGTCAGACGGCGCGTCGCGGCGGCGCCGGCTCGGTCGACGGCGGCTTTGACCGCGGCGAAGACCGCTCCCTGCAGGGTGGCGGCGAGCAGCACCTCACGCCAGGTACGGTCCTCGTCGGTGGCATCAGGGGCGTCCTCCTCATGACCGAGCACCTTCCACGCCTGCTTGAACACCGCGCCGGCGAGCATGCCGCTGACGGCTCCCAGGGCGAGACCGACCGGCTTGTAGGCGATCTTCGATGCTTTCACCGGCTCACCCCTTCCGGCGGCGGCAGACCAGCCACACCGCGACGGCCACGCCCGCGGCCGCCAGCAGCCAGTTGTGGTAGTCCCGTGCCGCCTGCGCTGTCTGGGCGGTCTTCTGCCGCACCGGTTCGGGCGCCTTTTCCTCCCATAGACGCCCGGCCTGGCCTGCCTTGGCTCGGGCTTGCTCGGCGGCCTGAGCTGCCTTGTCCTTGACCGGGTCGGGAACCTTGTCCTGCACCTGGTGCGCGACGTCAGCGGCCTTGGCCTTGAGCTCTCCGGCCCTGACCGCGGCGTGCTGTTTAACCTCGGCTGCCTTCTCCTGGGCGCGGGCCTTGACGTCGGTCTTGGCCGTCAGCGCCTCGACCGTCTGCCCGAGCTCCTCGCGGGTCTGCTCGACCTGCTCACGCAGTTCCTCGGGGCTCGAAGGGGCCTGGTCATCCTGAGGCGGCTGGATCATCGGTGTGCACTCCCCTTGATCTCGGCCACGTCGGCCTTCACGCTCTGGATCGTCTGCTCAGGCGTGGGCGGAGCTGCCTGGCTGACCTGCTTCTTCCCGGTCAGGGCCATAGCTGCAGCAATCGCGCCCAGCACCGCGGTCACGATCAACGCGGCGGTCCATACGGGCAACGGCACCGCCAAGGCCGCAATGGCGGTGGCTACCAGGGCCTGCAAGGCCAGGAAGCCGACAACTCCGGCGCCGCCGAACAGTCTGCCACCCTTGCCGTAACGCTTGCCCTTTTCCTTCATCTCCGCCTGGGCCAGCCTCAGCTCGCCGCGCACCAGCTCCGTCAGCTGCTGCGACGCCCGCTGCACCAGCTCGCTCACCGGCTCCGCCCCGGAGCCATGTGTATCCCGGCCGGGTCCGGTGTGGGGTGACTGCACACTCGACACGATGATCACCTCCCGTCTTCCTGGTACGTGTCGGCCGGGCTGCGTCAGGGCGCTCCGGCCGCCTGCGCGGAGGCGAGTACCCCACACAGACCAGTTCAGGGCAGGCCGCCCGAGGACAACCCGCTTACGCGACACACAGGGCTGGCCACGGCTCGGCGCCCTGATGGGCACCCGCCTCGTGTTGTCTGTCGTGAAGGAACCCCCCATCGTGATCGTCGTCGCGTGTCTGCTGCTGCCGACGGTGGCATTGCCGCTGTATGGCATGGATCGCATCGAAGACCGGCTGCCCCGGAAAGCCGCAGACCCCCCGGCCATGCCCGAGCCCGACCTCTGCGGCTGCTCCGTGGAGGCGCCGACGACGCCGCGCACGCGCAGACCGAGCGACGCCGGCGACTGGATGCGGCCCAGCCTTCCCCGCGCCGGACAAACCATCAGGGCGCCCCCGCGCTTGCTATCGCCAGTGGCGCAGCAGCAGGCGCCGGGTATGCCGGGTGAGCCAGGCGCTGGCCATGCCGATCGGGGCGCCGGCGGCGACATCGTTGGGGTAGTGGGCGCCGCTTTGAACCCGCTCGACGGCCACCACCGCTGCCGGCACGGCGCAGACTGCGCCCGCCAGCGGCCACGACGGGACGACGGCGACGCTGAACGCCACCGCGGCCGCCGTGTGCCCGGAAGGGAACGGGGACGAGTCGGGACGGTCGTCGACCTCGCCGTGCGGGATCCATTCCTTGGGCGGCCGGGGCCGGTCGGCCAGCTGCTTGCACACGCCGTTGGACACCACCTGCGCCATCGCCATCGCCGCAAGCCCCGCCACCGCCGCCCTACGGCCCCGCCAGCCGCCCAGCCAGGCCATCACCGCGGCGGCGCCGCACCACAGATTGCTGCCTTCTGTGGCCTCTTCCACTGCCGACAAGGAGCGTGTAAGGCCGGGCGAATCCCAAGACGCCATCCGCTTCGTGAAACGGCGATCACCGTCACCCACGCCTGCCAGCAATCTCATTACCTGCAAGTATCCCCAGCAGGCTGGGTCCACACGCCATGATCGGAGCAGACGTATCGGTCAGACGTATCGGTCAGACGTATCGGTCAGGCGTCTCCCGGACGGCGCCGGTCCTGCTCATCCCACTTCCTGGTGTCGCGCGGCTGCGTATACGGCTCCTCGTCCGGCGGGAGTCCACCGAGAATCGCCCGCTGCCGCACGGTCTCGGCGTCGAACTCCAGCCCGAGCAGGATCGCCAGGTTGGTGATCCACAGCCACACCAGGAAGACGATGACACCGGCCATCGTGCCGTAGGTCTTGTTGTACGACGCGAAGTTGGCGACGTAGAACGCGAACCCGGCGGAGGCGATCATCCAGATCACCAGGGCCAGGAAACTGCCCGGGGTGATCCACCGGAAGCCCTTGACCTTCGCGTTCGGACTCGCCCAGTACAGGAGCGCGATCATGACGGTGACGAGGACGACCAGGACGGGCCACTTGGCGATCGACCACACCGTCAGCGCGGTGCCCGCGATACCGAGGGCACTGCCGGCCTGGCGGGCAAGGCCACCGGTGAAGACCACGATCAACGCGCTGATCACTGCGAGTACCAGCAGTACGACGGTCAGCCCGACGCGCACGGGAAGGATCTTCCACACCGGACGGCCCTCGGGCATGTCATAGACGGCGTTCGCCGCGCGGATGAACGCCGCTACATAGCCCGACGCCGACCACACTGCCACCACCAGGCCGACAATGGCCACGATCGAGCCGATGCCACTGTTGCCCTGCATCTGCTCCACAGCCCGGGTGATGATGTTCCGGGCTGATCCGGGCGCGAGCTGCTTGAGGTTGTTCAACACCTTGTCCGTGGTCGACTTGCCGGTAAGTCCCAGGATCGACACCAGCACCAGCAGCGCCGGGAACAGCGAAAGAATCCCGTAGTACGTCAGCGCCGCCGCCCGGTCTGTGAGCTCATCGTCCTTGAACTCCCGCACGCTGCCCTTGAGCACCGCGCGCCACGACCGCTTCGGCAGCTTGGTCGGCGCATCCGGCGCCTCCCGCTCCACCTCGGGCCCCGGGCCGACCTCCTCCGACGCCTCATCGCCGCCGTGGTGTTCTTTTCGTCCTGGAAGATGCAACTTCGCCATACCTGCCGAGTACCCCCTCGAGCACCCTTACGCCACCGGACCGCTGCCGTGGGCACTGGCTGGATGCAGGGCTGGCGCAGGGTGGGGGCGGCAGTCAATGGACTGCCTTCGGACCGGTGCAGGAATTGCGCACCCTCTACATGGAGTTGGCCAACGACTGCGCCGGACGCAGGGCCGGTTCACCAGCCACCAGGTCAGAACAGTGGTGCTGGACACCAACGACCTGCTGCACTACATGCGCTTCGACAAGATCCCGTGGAAGCGGCTCTTCGGACCTGGCACCTCCGTGATGATCCCGCACGTCGTGATCGACGAGATCGACGAGATCGACGAGATCGACAGGAAGTCGTACGACACCAACGACACCGGGGTCCGGAAGCGGGCGCGCGGCGTCTTCGCGCTCCTGGAGCAGACGCCCGCCCGGATCGAGGTCGACGCCCAAGCGATGGCGAGCGGGGACACCATCGTCAACGTCCTGCTGGACGAACCCGGTCACGTGCGGCTGCCGAACAACGACGCCGAGATCGTCGCACGCGCCTGCCACCTGCAGCAGGCCATCGCACCGATCCCGGTCACGGTGGTCACCGGAGACAACGGGATGCGGGCTCGTCGCGCTGTCCTGGGGACTGAAGGCCCACGTCCTGGACGAGAAGTACAAGATCGAACGGCCGAGTGCCCTGGAGAAGGCGGAAAACTGGCAGGCCATCACCTTCGCGGTACCCGACGACGAGGAGTAGACCGCCCTACGCGGGCACGTCAGCTCGTGGACCAAGAGCGGAGCTGGGCGGCGATCTCCTGAACCCGGGCGCCCTTGTGCTTGGCGCGCATGACGAGCGCGAGGGCTTCCTCCGGTTCGTAGTGCATGGCCTGGCCGTTGGTGTTGAGGAACGTCTCGGCGACCAGCCAGGCAAAGAACTCGTTCTTCTTCTCCAACGGCTCATGCAGCGCGACTGTCTCCAGCATGGCCGCGGCCTTGAGCCAGTCGCTGGCGTACACGTCGCGGCCCATGTAGTGAGCCTGGACGCGGGCACAGACGGCGTCCAGGACCCCCAGGTCGAGACAGGCGGGGTCTCCAGGGAGGGATTGGGCGATCTGCAGAAGTTCTTGCGGGGTGAGGAACCGCGTCACGCGGCGTGACCGTGCTGCTGGATCCCGTGCAGGTCGCGGCTGCCCATGGGCGCAGGGTCAGGCCAGGCAGCGGCGGTACTGGAGTCGACTGCGGGCGTCTCCTGGGTGGCGAAGACCTCAGCGAGCTGCGCGACACGGTCGCGGGTCTTGCCCAGGGCCTTGAGGAACGGGTCGTCGGCGGCCGCAAGCGCGGCGTCCCGCACGAAGACCTCGGGGGACTTGCCCACGAGCTGGGCCGCCTTTTCGACGCGCGCATACTCCTCGGGGTTGAAGGGCGGCACCTGGGGTCCGTTCTGCTCCATATGAGGGACGGTACCAGCGAGCCCGCCCTTCAGCCGAGGAACCGGTGATCCCCCTTCACCGCTGTTCGTGGTGGGTTCGCCGCTGATGCGGCGACGCGAGGACGGGATGCTGGGCGATCTCCGAGTGGTACGCAACGCCCAGCGCGCTCGGTGGAGCCGCGGTGAATGTCGCCAGGCCGACACGAGCCACCCACGCCGCTCCCCGCCTGCCATGAACGCCCTCCCCCTCCGGCAGTCCCCGACCACCTGGTCCCGCCACTGCAACGTTCATGCCTCCAACCGCTGCAATCCGTTGTGCGGGCCGGTTCAGTCTCGGCCCTGGCCGCGGTGAGAGGCGATGGGAGCGGTACCGGCCTGTGTCGCTCAGGCGAGGCCCAGTGTGCTCAGTGCGGTGGTCCAGTCGTTGTTGTTGCGGTAGTCGTTGGGGTCACCCCCAGCCGAAGGCTGATCAAGTGGTCGTACTCGGCATCCCCCATACGGCCGGTGAAGCCGTAGCAGACGGCGTTCAGCTCCTTCTCCTTGCCCGTGACGGAGGTGGACAGACGGATCCCGGCGGTGTAGCCGCCCTTCCGGCAGATCGTCCACTTCAGGTTCGCCTGGGTGACCGCCGGGGAGACCGCGCCCGGGGTGCACACCGGATCCTCCAGTGGCTCCCCCTTCTTACCGGTAGCGGCAGCTGCCCGCCGTCGGCTGCCGCTACACCGTGTAGCTCCTGTTCGGGCCCGCCCTCACCGCGATCGCCCGCCCGGCCGCCCCGCCCTTCGCCGCCGTACCCGACGCACCCGCCACAGGGCTCCCGCTCCCCTCTCCGCCGATCCGCCGAGCCGCCGAGCGTGACGGACGAGCAGCCCGCGAGCAGCAGGCAGCTGAGCAGCACGAACAAAGCAGCGCGGCGGGCGGAACACATGACGACGCCTCACAGACAAGCGATGGCTGAGCAGATGCTGCCCAACCTGACTGCCGCCCTACCACGCGGGAGCCAGTGCGAAGGCGCACGGACGGCGCGCTCGACACAACGCCGTCGGCCTACAACGCGCGAACCCACCCCGCCTACTGCGGGATCTAGCGTATCCGCGCGGCGGGCAGGCCTTGCACCGCATCTCCCGTCTCCCGCAGGGAGCGGGACGACATCGAGGGGTCCGCAGCAGATGTCAGGCCTCCTCGATGCGCCGCCAGGTCAGTGGCCTGGAAAGCGGTTGGCTTCCTGCAGCTCCAGCAGGGGCAGGTTGAGGCCTCGGGCATCCTCGCCCGCGGACAGCACGACGTGGGTGAGCTCGAGCATCGCATTCACGGTGGCGTGCGTCCTGAGGGCTGGAAACCGCTGCCCGAGCGGGCGTGCTTCAGGCAGTCCCCCGGCACACGCTGCCGAGTGGCTGATTCTCCGTTCACGGCAGGTGACCGATCACGCCTCTTCTGTCATATGCGCTGCTCAGAGGCGGTACCGTAGCTGCTCAGACAGCGCTCAGTTCCTCTAAAGGAGACCGGCATGGCAACAGGCAAAGTTAAGTGGTTCAACGCAGACAAAGGCTTTGGCTTCATCGCGCAGGACGACGGCGGCCCGGACGTGTTCGTCCACTTCTCCGCCATTCAGAGCACCGGCTTCAAGGAGCTGTACGAGGACGACAGGGTCGAATACGACGTCACCCAGGGACCGAAGGGGCCTCAAGCAGAGAACGTCGTCAAGCTGTAGTCCTACTCGGGACTAGAGCAGCTGAGCTAGGGCGTGTACCGAATGTGCTGGTCACGGCCACTCATTATGGCTGCGATGAGGACGGTCGCTTCGTATCGGACCGCAAGCTTGTCGTTCTTCGTGGCCATGGCCCGGTGTCGCTTGAGGCGGTTGATGCCGCACGCAACCGCATGGCGCTCGCGGTAGTCGATCCTGTCGAACTTCGGCGGCCGGCCACCGCGCGAGCCGAACTTCTTGCGGTTCCGGGCCTGGTCCGCCTTGTCTGGGGTCATGCAGCCAATACCGCGCCTGCGTAGATAGGCACGGTCCTTGCGGGAGGCGTACACCTTGTCGGCGCGGACCCGGTTCGGATGCGTGCGCGGCCTGCCCGGGACCGGGACGGGAGACGCGGATCTTTCCAGGACGGCTTCGAACAACTGCGGAGAGTCCCCTCGCTGCCCGGTAGTGATCACGATCAACATCGGCTTCTGGCCCTGCTCGACGGCCAGATGCAGCTTGGTCGTCATACCGCCGCGCGAACGTGCAAGGCCGTGGTCGTCCGGCTCGGTTCCGAACACCGCCGGGCGGCTCATCTTGCAGATCCCCTTTTCCGCGCCCCGGCGGCGTGCTGGTGGGCCCGGCACACGGTGGAGTCGACATTGATGTCCCAGGTGATGAGTTCCTTGGCGTCCGACTGGACCTGCAGTTCAGCAAGGATGCTCTGCCAGGTGCCGTCCCGCTGCCAGCGGCGGAAACAAGTCGTACACACGCCCCCAGGGGCCGTACCGCTCCGGGACGTCACGCCACGGGATGCCCGTGCGGGTCCGAAACCGTATGCCGTCGATCAGCTGCCGCCTCGTTCATATTGGCGGACGTCCCGGCTTCTTGCCCCCGGACAACAAGCGCACCAGCCGGTCTCACTTGGGTATCCGTCAGATCTCCGCGCGCCACCTGGCGATCATCGCAGAGGCTGATCGACTTCACAGCTTGGAGGCCAGACCGGTCACAGACAGGATCGCTTCGACTGTCTCTTCAACCGACTGCGCAGCGTTGTCGATCCAGGTTCCCTGCTGCCCGAGCTCGGAGCGTATCGCCTTATCCAGCGGCGACCAGTCCGTGGCCAGGGCCTTCTCCCGAGCCTGGTTGCGCCGCCACGCCACTGCCGGGCCGGGAGCCAGGATGACGATGTGGAGCGGCACGGCCGCCAGCGTCGTGCGGTAGAAGTCAAGGTGGGAACGGCGGACCACAACATCATCGAGCACCGGGATGAAACCGGCCCGCACGAAGCTGTCCGCCAGAAGGCACGCGTTGCGGGCCCGCAGGAAAATCTGCCGGTCGGCTTCCGGGTTCGCGACCGGCGAGGGCCATTGCCCACCCCTGACGATCATCTCCTGGAGTGCGTCCACCTCGATATGGGCCGACATCCGGAGCCGCCCGGCCAGCGCAGCGGCCACCGTGGACTTCCCACTCCCGGGGATGCCGGTCAGCAGGACAGCCCCGGCCGCCGGCTCGCGGTCGATGGGCACCAGATCCAAGCTCATAGGAGTTCTCCAAGCACAAACGATCAGGACCTTGGGAGAGTACGCGCTGCCCCATCGTTCGCCGAGTCAGCGAGCCCTTGAACCACTTTCGACACACGCCCTAGTACTGCAACGGTGCTTGCTCTGAGTGCTGGGCAGTTTTCAGGGGCTGTGTCCGCGTCGTTTGTAGTGACTCAGGCGGGCCTGATACTGGCG
>NZ_JBEZKJ010000132.1:0-18524 GCF_040651675.1 Streptomyces sp. NPDC048415
CAACGCGCACCGCTCCGGAACCATCAAGGGCCTCAGCGCCGAGGTCGGCGCGTCCGTGACATCCGGCGCCGCGATCTGCGAAATCAAGGACTGACGGACGGATCCTGAGACCCGTCTTCCCGAAGCGCCCGGCGGACTTCCCGCCGGGCGCTTCGTTCTCGCCCGGGCAGAGAATTCAGCCCCTCCGGCGTTTGAGGAGCGGGGTCCGGGGCGGAGCCCCAGGGGTGGGACGGGTAGGGGCGGAGGGGGCGAAAGAACCGGGGCACACGGCACCGCGGGCGAGCCCGCAGTCGCCGATGGACCGTGCGGGGTCTGAGGTACGACCCCGCCGGAGGTGTCAGCGGCGGCGGAGGTCGGCCACGCGCGCCCGCTCGGTCTGGGGTTGCTCTCCCAGGACCGTGGCGCTGCGCAACTGGGGCCCCGCGCCCGGTACCACCTGGCCGCGGCGCGGCCCGGGAAGTGGCACGTCCCGGCGTGACTGGCGCCCCGCCGGGACGGGATCACCACCGGCGCCGCCGGATGCGGATGACCCGGCCACCGCGATCTGTACGCCCTGATCGGCCAGGGCCTGCAGTTCGGTGGCCGCGCGGTCGTCGTGCGCGGGTGGCTCGTCCGTGACCAGGCGCGTGATCAGGTCCGTCGGCACCGTCTGGAACATCGTGTCCGTGCCGAGCTTGGTGTGGTCGGCGAGGACGACGACCTCCGCGGCGGCCTGCACCAGCGCGCGGTCCACGGACGCCGAGAGCATGTTGGACGTGGACAGGCCGCGCTCCGCGGTCAGCCCGCTCCCGGAGAGGAAGGCCCGGGAGACGCGCAGCCCCTGGAGGGACTGTTCGGCACCGGAGCCGACCAGGGCGTAGTTGGAACCGCGCAGGGTGCCGCCGGTCATCACGACCTCCACACGGTTGGCATGGGCCAATGCCTGGGCCACCAACAGCGAGTTGGTGACGACGGTCAGCCCGGGCACCCGCGCGAGCCGGCGAGCCAGCTCCTGCGTGGTGGTACCCGCCCCGACCACGATGGCCTCGCCTTCTTCGACGAGACCCGCGGCGAGATCGGCGATGGCCGTCTTCTCGGCGGTCGCGAGATGCGATTTCTGCGGAAAGCCGGACTCCCGCGTAAACCCGCCCGGCAATACCGCACCGCCGTGCCGGCGGTCGAGGAGTCCTTCTGCCTCCAGTGCGCGCACGTCCCGCCGTACGGTCACTTCGGAGGTCTGGACGACGCGGGCAAGCTCACGGAGCGACACGGCCCCATTGGCTCGCACCATTTCGAGGATCAATTGGCGACGTTCTGCAGCGAACACGAAACTGACAGTAACCCCAACGACCGTCTGCTTTCAGCAGTTTGCGCCGAATAACAGAAGTTGTTCGCATGGCAGGGCACGAAGTGGTATACGCGCCTACTCGCGCCGCCTATGCCGTACGAATGGTCGACGACTCCCCGTGACCAGCGGAGAGTCGCACGAAAGCCTCAGCCCTCGCCCGTGGCCTTACGGGTGTGCAACTGCCGCGCCACCTCGGCGATCGAGCCCGACAGGGAGGGATACACGGTGAACGCCTTCGCGATCTGTTCGACCGTCAGGTTGTTGTCGACCGCGAGCGAGATGGGGTGGATCAGTTCCGAGGCGCGGGGAGCGACCACGACACCGCCGACCACGATGCCGGTGCCGGGGCGGCAGAAGATCTTGACGAAACCGTCGCGGATGCCCTGCATCTTGGCGCGCGGGTTGCGCAGGAGAGGCAGTTTGACGACCCGGGCCTCGATCTTGCCCGCGTCGACGTCCGCCTGCGAGTAGCCGACGGTGGCGATCTCGGGGTCGGTGAAGACGTTCGAGGAGACGGTCTTGAGGTTCAGCGGGGCCACCGCGTCGCCCAGGAAGTGGTACATGGCGATACGGCCCTGCATGGCGGCCACGGACGCGAGGGCGAAGATGCCCGTCACGTCACCTGCCGCGTACACGCCGGGGGCCGTCGTCCGGGACACCTTGTCGGTCCAGATGTGCCCGGAGTCCCTGACCTTGACCCCGGCCTCCTCCAGGCCCATCCCGCTGCTGTTCGGGATGGCGCCGACGGCCATCAGGCAGTGCGAGCCGCTGATGACCCGGCCGTCGGAGAGCGTGACCTCGACGCGGTCGCCGACCCGCTTGGCGGACTCGGCGCGGGAACGCGCCATGACGTTCATGCCGCGGCGGCGGAAGACGTCCTCCAGGACGGCGGCGGCGTCCGGGTCCTCGCCGGGCAGCACGCGGTCGCGGCTGGAGACGAGGGTGACTCGGGAGCCGAGCGCCTGGTAGGCGCCGGCGAACTCGGCGCCGGTGACACCGGAACCGACCACGATGAGCTCCTCGGGCAGCTCGTCGAGGTCGTACACCTGGGTCCAGTTCAGGATCCGCTCGCCGTCCGGCTGCGCGTCCGGCAGCTCACGGGGGTGACCGCCGGTGGCGATGAGCACGGCGTCGGCGGTGAGCGTCTCCTCGGTGCCGTCGGCGGCCCGTACGACGACCTTGCGCGAGCCGTCCAGGCCCTGCATGCCCTCCAGCCGGCCACGACCGCGCAGGACGCGCGCGCCTGCGCGGGTCACCGAGGCGGTGATGTCGTGCGACTGGGCCAGCGCGAGGCGCTTCACACGGCGGTTGACCTTGCCGAGGTCGACGCCGACGACCCGGGCCGCCTGCTCCATGGGCGGCGTGTCGTCGGCGACGATGATGCCGAGTTCCTCGTACGACGAATCGAAGGTGGTCATCACCTCGGCCGTGGCGATAAGGGTCTTCGACGGCACGCAGTCGGTGAGCACCGACGCCCCGCCAAGACCGTCGCAGTCGACGACGGTCACCTCCGCGCCGAGCTGGGCGGCCACCAGGGCCGCCTCGTATCCGCCGGGTCCGCCACCGATGATCACGATCCGAGTCACGTACTCCATTGTCCCGCACGGTTCAAGGTGCTTCCGCCCTGGGGGGCGTCGAGTGGGCATTCGAGCCTCTTCTGTTACGCGAGAGGCGTACGTTCCGCTGACGTACCCTCGACCCCATGTCGCTCTACGCCGCGTACGCCGGCAATCTCGACCCGCGGCTCATGACGCGCCGCGCCCCGCATTCGCCGCTGCGCGCGACGGGCTGGCTGAACGGCTGGCGGCTCACCTTCGCCGGCGAGCACATGGGCTGGGAGGGTGCGCTCGCGACGATCGTCGAGGCACCGCGGTCCCAGGTGTTCGTGGCGCTGTACGACATCGCACCGCTGGACGAGGACTCCATGGACCGCTGGGAGGGTGTCGGGCTCGACATCTACCGGCGGATGCGGGTACGGGTCCACACGCTGGAGGGGGAGGAACCGGCGTGGGTGTACGTGCTCAACGGGTACGAGGGTGGACTGCCGTCGGCGCGGTACCTCGGAGAGATCGCCGACGCCGCCGAGTCCGCGGGGGCGCCGCACGACTACGTCATGGAACTCCGTAAGCGGCCCTGCTGAGCCCTTGCCCGCCGCGGGCCCGCTCCGCGGCGGCTTCTTCACCGCTCCGCGGCGGGGTTTCCCACCCTTCCGCCCCCCTCGGGCCGGTTTCCTTGGTGCCCTGCTCCGCCGCTCCGCGGCGGGCTTCCCGCGCATCGCCGGTCACTCCTTGTTGGAAACGACAAGACAACGATCGCAACTCCGTGACCTCCGTCATCTACGCGCGTAGGCCCAGACCAGCTACCCTCATGCGCGTGAACGCATCTCTTCTTCCGGACGACATCCAGGGCGACCCCTATGCCGCCGCCGACGCCGCCGCCGCGCGCCTGCGTGAGCTGACAGGCGCCGAGACCCACGACGTCGCCCTCGTGATGGGCTCCGGCTGGGCACCGGCCGTGGACGCACTCGGCTCCCCCGAGGCCGAGCTCCACGTCACCGACCTGCCCGGGTTCCCGCCGCCGGCCGTCGAGGGCCACGGCGGCACGATCCGCACGTACAAGATCGGCGACAAGCGGGCCCTGGTGTTCCTGGGCCGCACCCACTACTACGAGGGCCGCGGGGTCGCCGCCGTCGCGCACGGCGTGCGTACCGCCGTCGCCGCCGGCTGCAAGACCATCGTGCTCACCAACGGCTGCGGTGGTCTGCGCGAGGGCATGCGCCCCGGTCAGCCGGTGCTGATCAGCGACCACATCAACCTCACGGCGACGTCTCCCATCGTGGGCGCCAACTTCGTCGACCTGACGGACCTCTACTCCCCCCGCCTGCGGGCGCTGTGCAAGGAGGTCGACGCCACCCTCGAGGAGGGCGTCTACGCGCAGTTCCCCGGCCCGCACTACGAGACGCCGGCCGAGATCCGGATGGCTCGGGTCATCGGGGCGGACCTGGTGGGCATGTCGACCACCCTCGAGGCCATCGCCGCCCGCGAGGCCGGCGCCGAGGTGCTCGGCATCTCCTTGGTCACCAACCTCGCCGCCGGCATGACCGGTGAGCCCCTCAACCACGAGGAGGTCCTCCAGGCGGGCCGCGACTCGGCGACCCGCATGGGTTCCTTGCTGGCTCAGGTGCTGAACCGCCTGTAAGCGGCCCCGGGTTCAGCCCGTCCGGCGCTTGAGGACGAGCGCGAAGCGCGATACCGGGGGTCTGGGGGCGCAGCCCCCAGGTAACGGGACGGGTGGGGGCGGCGGGGGCGAGCAACCTGGGTACACAGCAACGTACAGACGCACAGAGAGGTTCACCCGAGGTGCAGGACGAACTCATCGCACGGGCCAAGGCGTGGCTGGCCGAGGACCCCGACGCGGAGACCCGTGACGAACTCGCCAAGCTCATCGAGGCGGAGGACGTCACGGAGCTCGCCGACCGCTTCAGCGGCACCCTCCAGTTCGGCACCGCCGGCCTGCGCGGCGAACTCGGCGCGGGCCCGATGCGCATGAACCGCTCCGTGGTCATCCGCGCGGCGGCGGGACTCGCCGCGTATCTGAGGGCGAAGGGCGAGAGGGACGGCCTCGTCGTCATCGGCTACGACGCCCGTCACAAGTCCGCGGACTTCGCCCGCGACACCGCGGCCGTGATGACGGGCGCGGGCCTCCGGGCGGCGGTGCTGCCCCGCCCGCTTCCCACCCCCGTCCTCGCCTACGCCATAAGGCACCTCGGCGCGGCGGCGGGCGTGGAGGTCACCGCCAGCCACAACCCGCCCCGCGACAACGGCTACAAGGTGTACCTCGGCGACGGTTCGCAGATCGTCCCCCCGGCGGACGCGGAGATCGCGGCCGAGATCGACGCCGTCCGCGCGCTCGCCGACGTGCCCCGCCCGGACTCCGGCTGGGAGATCCTCGACGAGGGCGTCCTGGACGCCTATCTGGCGCGTACGGACGCCGTAGTGGCCGAGGGGTCGGCGCGCACCGCCCGCACCGTCTACACGGCGATGCACGGCGTCGGCAAGGACGTGCTGCTCGCGGCGTTCGAGCGGGCCGGCTTCCCGGCGCCCGTCCTCGTCGCCGAGCAGGCCGAGCCCGACCCGGACTTCCCCACCGTCGCCTTCCCCAATCCGGAAGAGCCCGGCGCGATGGACCTCGCCTTCGCGAAGGCCCGCGAGAGCGACCCGGATCTGATCATCGCCAACGACCCGGACGCCGACCGCTGCGCGGCGGCCGTGAAGGACGGGGCGGACTGGCGGATGCTGCGCGGCGACGAGGTCGGCGCGCTGCTCGCCGAGCACCTGGTGCGGCGCGGAGCGCGGGGCACGTTCGCCGAGTCGATCGTCTCCTCGTCGCTGCTCGGACGGATCGCCGAGAAGGCCGGGCTGCCCTACGAGGAGACCCTCACCGGCTTCAAGTGGATCGCCCGCGTCGAGGGGTTGCGGTACGGCTACGAGGAGGCGCTCGGCTACTGCGTCGACCCGGACGGCGTACGCGACAAGGACGGCATCACCGCCGCCCTCCTCATCACCGAGCTGGCCTCCGAGCTCAAGGAGCAGGGGCGAACTCTTCTGGACCTTCTCGACGACATCGCCGTCGAGTACGGGCTGCACGCCACCGACCAGCTCTCAGTCCGTGTGGAGGACCTGTCCGTGATCGCGAACGCCATGCGGCGCCTGCGGGAGCAGCCGCCCACACGGCTCGCGGGTCTGGCGATCACGAAGTCCGAGGACCTGACGAAGGGCACGGAGACGCTGCCGCCGACCGACGGCCTGCGCTACGCGCTGGACGGCGCCCGTGTCATCGTCCGCCCGAGCGGCACGGAGCCGAAGCTGAAGTGCTACCTGGAGGTCGTGGTGCCCGTGCCCACCCGGGCCGACCTCCCCGCGGCCCACACGAAGGCCGCCGGACTCCTCGCGGCGATCAAGCGGGACCTGTCGGCCGCGGCCGGCATCTGACCCCGGTCCGCGCCGGAGGACGAAGGGAACGGCTGGGGCACACGTCCCGGCCGTTCCCTTCGTCCTGAGACCAGCCCCCGCCCTTTTGGGTGATTTCGCCACGGCAGTTGACGCAGCGCCCCCGCGCGCCACCACGTGACCGAGGAACCGTTAGCGGTAGCGCACCGCCGAGTTCCAGGAGCTGCCGCGTGTCCCCGACTGCTTCCCGGCCGACATCCGCCCCGTCCCGGGGCGCCCCGAGCGGACTCGTCCCGGACAGCCGGCGTCCGCGGTGGCGAAGCACCCTCGCGGCCGGCCTCCGTTGCGCGGCCCCCGCCCTCCTCGCCTACGCGGCCGTACGCGTCACCGGACTGCTCACGCTCGCCCTCTGGGCCCACCACCGGCACCACGGCGTCTGGCCGATCCTGGCCACGCACTGGGACGCGGACTGGTACCTGGGCATCGCCGACCACGGCTACACGCACCAGCTGGGCACCGCGCACGACGCGAACAACCTCGCCTTCTTCCCGCTCTACCCCCTCCTGGTCAAGGCGGTCGCGGTGCTGACGCCGGGCTCGCGGGCGACGACGGGTCTGGCGGTCGCGGTCGCGAGCTCGTTCCTCGCCGCGTGGGGGATCCACTCCGTGGGCAGCCATCTGCACGGCCGCCGGGTGGGCCTACTGCTGACCGTCCTGTGGTCGGCCCACCCGGTGGGCCTGGTCGAGTGGATGGGCTACACGGAGTCGCTGTTCACGGCGTTCGCCGCGTGGTCGCTGTACGCGATGCTCACCGGCCGCCAGCTCTGGGCGGCTTCGCTGGCCGCGCTGGCGGGGCTGACCCGCCCGACCGGTATCGCGGTGGCGGCGGCGGTCACCGTGACGGCGCTGCTCTCGCTGCGCCGCGGCTTCTCGGCCCGCGCCCTCGCGGCCGCCGCCCTCGCCCCGGCCGGCTGGCTCGCGTACGTCGGCTGGGTGGGCCTGCGCCTGGGCCGCTGGGACGGCTACTTCGCCGTACAGCGGCTGTGGCACAACGAGTGGGACGGCGGCGTGGAGACCGCGCACCGGCTGCGGGAGGTACTGGCGTACGACTCCACGCCCGAGCTGTTCCTGGTGATGGTCACGGTGACCCTGATCGCGTCCATGGCGCTGTACGTCCTCTCCGTCTGGGACCGCCAGCCGCTCCCGCTGCTCGTCTTCACCGGTGTCCTGCTGCTGATCGTCCTGGGCAGCGGCGGTGTCTACTTCCCGCGCGCCCGCTTCCTGCTGCCCGGCTTCCCGCTCCTGCTTCCCGTGGCCCTGCACCTGTCCCGCGCCTCGCCCCGCCTGCGGGCACTGAGCCTGACGGCCGCGGTACTGGGCTCGGCGTACTGCGGCGCGTACATGGCCCTGGTGTGGCCGAGCGCGCCATGACCACGACTCATCACCGGGCTGCTTCGGGAAGCGCGGAAGCGGGCAGCCGACGGGCCCGTCAAGATGCGCGCTCGTGGCTTCCCAGAGGTGTGGACCGGAGGTGCTGTCGCCCACGTATCCGGCCGAGAGGCCTGTGCATCGTGGGAGGAGGTTCCTCAGCCGACCGCCAGCAGGATCGCCAGCAGCACCGCCCCCGCGACGGCGGGTCCCATCACCTCGTACGCCCATCGCACGGTGACCTCGCCCTGCGCGCCCCGTTCGGCGGCCCTGGCCTCGGCCAGCTCGCGCAGATCGTCCATGATCTGGTCGGTCTGGGCGCGGGTCGGCGTGCCGGGGGCATGGGACGGCCTGCCCATCACCGACGTACGGTCGCGGCTGTCCGTCGCGGCGCCGCGCGCCTGCTGCTTGGCGGACTTCTTGCGGGCGCGCAGCGAGACGGGCACCGCCCACAGCTGGTACTTGGCGCCGGAGGTGTCGACCACCTCGTTGGAATAGCCCGAGCGCAGGGAGGCGACCTTGCTCCAGGGCAGCACGATGACGCGGAACGGGTTGCGGACGCGCAGCCGGTCCTCGTTGGCGTAGACCGCGGGTCGCAGGGTGAAGGCGGACACCAGCGGGACGATGAGGATCAGCGCGGCGAGTGCCAGCCAGGGGGTGCGGCCGTGGCCCGAGATCAGGGCGTCGACGCCTAGCCAGCCCGCGATGAGCAGGAGCAGGACGCCGCCCGCGATACCGGCGGGCGACCGGTAGATCCGATCCTTCGCCTCGGGTCGCGAGGCGTCCGGTACGGGGGGCTGGTGGTCGGGGGTGGTCATGGGCCCGATTGTGCCGGATGCGGGACTCCGGCAAGTTCCCAGCCCCTCCGGCGTCTGAGCAGCGGGGGGCCGGGGCGGAGCCCCGGACATGGGACGGGCAGGGGCGGCGGGGGCGGACAATCCCCACCCGCACCCCGGGGGTGTACAGCCGCTACGCGCGTAGATATGCTCGTCTGGTGACCATGCCCACCACTGCACCTGCTGCATACGCACTCGGCGACGTAACCGCGTCCGACAGCACGCTGCGCCGCTTCCTCCACGGGCTGCCCGGCGTCGACGCGGTCGGCCTGGAGGCGCGCGCCGCCTCGCTCGGCACCCGTTCCATCAAGACCACCGCGAAGGCGTACGCGATCGACCTCGCCATCTCGATGGTCGATCTGACGACGCTGGAAGGCGCGGACACCCCGGGCAAGGTCCGGGCGCTCGGCGCCAAGGCCGTCCACCCGGACCCGACCGACCGCACTGCACCCAGCACGGCCGCGGTCTGCGTCTATCCCGACATGGTGGCCAGCGCCAAGCAGGCGATCATTGCCGCCGGCGGAGCTCCGGACGTGAAGGTCGCCTCCGTGGCCACCGCGTTCCCGGCGGGCCGCGCCGCGCTCGACGTGAAGCTGGCCGACGTGCGCGACGCGGTCGCCGCGGGCGCCGACGAGATCGACATGGTCATCGACCGCGGGGCGTTCCTCGCGGGCAAGTATCTGAAGGTGTACGACGAGATCACCGCCGTGAAGGAGGCCTCGGGCGCCGCCCGTCTGAAGGTCATCTTCGAGACCGGCGAGCTGTCGACGTACGACAACATCCGGCGGGCGAGCTGGCTCGGCATGCTGGCCGGCGCGGACTTCATCAAGACCTCCACCGGCAAGGTGGCCGTCAACGCGACACCGGCGAACACGCTCCTCATGCTGGAAGCCGTCCGCGACTTCCGCGCGCAGAGCGGGGTACAGGTCGGCGTGAAGCCGGCCGGTGGCATCCGTACCTCCAAGGACGCCATCAAGTTCCTGGTCCTGGTGAACGAGACGGCGGGCGCGGACTGGCTGGACAACCACTGGTTCCGCTTCGGCGCGTCCTCGCTCCTGAACGACCTGCTGATGCAGCGTCAGAAGCTGGCCACCGGCCGCTACTCCGGCCCCGACTACGTGACGGTGGACTGATCACCATGGCATCCGCATTCGAGTACGCACCGGCTCCCGAGTCGCGTTCCGTCGTCGACATCGCTCCCTCGTACGGGCTCTTCATCGACGGCGAGTTCGTCGAGGCCGCCGACGGCAAGGTCTTCAAGACCGTCAGCCCGAGCACCGAAGAGGTCCTCTCCGAGGTGGCCCAGGCGGGCACCGAGGACGTCGACCGCGCCGTGAAGGCCGCCCGCAAGGCCTTCGAGAAGTGGTCGGCGCTGCCCGGCTCCGAGCGCGCCAAGTACCTGTTCCGCATCGCCCGGATCATCCAGGAGCGCAGCCGCGAACTGGCCGTCCTGGAGACGCTGGACAACGGAAAGCCCATCAAGGAGACCCGCGACGCGGACCTCCCCCTGGTCGCCGCGCACTTCTTCTACTACGCGGGCTGGGCCGACAAGCTCGACCACGCCGGCTTCGGCGCGAACCCGCGGCCCCTCGGCGTCGCGGGCCAGGTCATCCCCTGGAACTTCCCGCTGCTGATGCTGGCGTGGAAGATCGCCCCGGCGCTGGCGACGGGCAACACGGTCGTCCTCAAGCCCGCCGAGACGACCCCCCTTTCCGCGCTCTTCTTCGCGGACATCTGCCGCCAGGCGGGCCTGCCGAAGGGCGTCGTCAACATCCTTCCCGGATACGGCGACACGGGCGCGGCGCTCGTCGAGCACCCCGACGTCAACAAGGTCGCCTTCACCGGCTCCACCGCTGTCGGCAAGGCGATCGCCCGCCAGATCGCCGGTACCCGCAAGAAGGTCACCCTCGAACTCGGCGGCAAGGGCGCGAACATCGTCTTCGACGACGCCCCCATCGACCAGGCCGTCGAGGGCATCGTCAGCGGCATCTTCTTCAACCAGGGCCAGGTCTGCTGCGCGGGCTCGCGCCTCCTCGTCCAGGAGTCGATCCAGGACGAGCTGCTCGACTCCCTCAAGCGCCGCCTGTCGACGCTGCGCCTCGGCGACCCGCTCGACAAGAACACGGACATCGGCGCGATCAACTCCGCCGAGCAGCTGTCCCGTATCACCACGCTCGTCGAGGCGGGCGAGGCCGAGGGCGCCGAGCGCTGGTCCCCGGCCTGCGAACTCCCCTCCTCCGGCTACTGGTTCGCCCCGACGCTCTTCACGAACGTCACTCAGGCGCACACCATCGCCCGCGACGAGATCTTCGGCCCGGTGCTGTCCGTCCTCACCTTCCGCACGCCGGACGAGGCGGTCGCCAAGGCCAACAACAGCCAGTACGGCCTCTCGGCGGGCATCTGGACCGAGAAGGGCTCCCGGATCCTCGCGGTCGCGAGCAAGCTGCGCGCGGGCGTCATCTGGTCCAACACGTTCAACAAGTTCGACCCGACCTCGCCGTTCGGCGGTTACAAGGAGTCGGGCTTCGGCCGCGAGGGCGGTCGTCACGGCCTGGAGGCGTACCTCGATGTCTGACCGACTCTCAGTCTTCAAGACCTACAAGCTGTACGTGGGCGGGAAGTTCCCGCGTTCCGAGAGCGGCCGGGTGTACGAGGTGACGGACCCCAAGGGCAAGTGGCTGGCGAACGCGCCGCAGTCGAGCCGCAAGGACGCCCGTGACGCGGTGGTCGCCGCGCGCAAGGCGTTCGGCGGCTGGTCCGGCGCGACGGCCTACAACCGCGGCCAGATCCTCTACCGCGTCGCGGAGATGCTGGAAGGCCGCAAGGACCAGTTCGTCCGTGAGGTCGCGGACGCCGAGGGACTGTCGAAGTCCAAGGCGGCCGCCGTCGTGGACGCGGCGATCGACCGCTGGGTCTGGTATGCGGGCTGGACCGACAAGATCGCCCAGGTGGTGGGCGGTGGCAACCCGGTGGCGGGCCCGTTCTTCAACCTCTCCACTCCGGAGCCGACCGGCGTCGTGACCGTGCTCGCGCCGCAGGAGTCCTCGTTCCTGGGCCTGGTCTCGGTGATCGCCCCGGTGATCGCGACCGGCAACACGGTCATCGTGATCGCCTCCGAGAAGTCCCCCCTCCCGGCCCTGTCGCTCGGCGAGGTCCTCGCCACCTCCGACCTGCCCGGCGGAGTCGTCAACGTGCTCTCCGGCCGTACGGCGGAGATCGCGGCCCCGCTCGCCGCGCACCAGGACGTCAACGCGATCGACCTCGCCGGCGCGGACGACGTACTGGCGAAGGAGCTGGAGATCGCCGCCGCGGACAACCTCAAGCGGGTTCTCCGTCCACAGGCTGTGGATTACGTGGAGGCACCCGGTATCGACCGCCTCACGGCCTTCCTCGAGACGAAGACGGTCTGGCATCCGACGGGCTCACTGGGCGCGTCGGGTTCCTCCTACTGAGGACTCGGGACCCCGATCCGTGTCCCCGGGGTCCCGTTCACGAGAGAGCCGCGTTTCCCCTCCGTCCAGGGGAAGCGCGGCTCTCTTCTCGTTCAGTACGGCAGTCCCGTCGCCTGCCCGAGCACCGGAATGCCGCCGATCGACGGCGCCTGCGCCACCGGCCGGGTCAGCGCCTGGGACGACAGCGGCTTGAAGTCGGCGAACTGCGTGCCGACCCCGTTGTCGAGGGGATCGACGCCGGTGCCGGCCAGCGGGTTGGGCTTGAGGCCCTGGACGGGACCGGTGACATGGCCGGCCGTGCCGGTCAGGGCCTGGAGGCCGGTCCGCGGCTCGATGTGGCCCAGCGAGGCGGGCCGGGTGCGCATGACGTCCAGCGCGGCGTTCGTGTCCGCGACGGCCGGGGTGGCCGCGGCGGCTCCGGCGGCGACCACGCCTACGGCGGCGGCGATGCGCGCGGTCGTGCGGGCCATGGTCGTCTGCTGGGCTGCGTGTCGCACCATCAGGTGGTTTCCTCTTCGGAGAGAGCGGAGAGCAACTGAACTGATACGTACAGTAGTTGACGCGGCTCCCGTTCAGGACCGATCGGGCAGCGGATTCGCCCCTGCGGGTCAGGGATAATGTCCTGGACGTTGCCGGTACACGGCGAGGCCAGGTCGATTCACAGAAGGTACGGAGAATTGGGTTCCCATCCCCCGATACCCACCCGCGTGGTGCTGCTCTGCGGCCCCTCCGGCTCTGGAAAGTCCCTTCTCGCGGCCGACTCCGGGCTCCCCGTGCTGCGCCTCGACGACTTCTACAAAGAGGGCACGGACCCGACGCTGCCGCAGGTGGAGGACAGCGCGGACATCGACTGGGACCACCCGCTGTCCTGGGACGCGAGCGCCGCGGTCGCCGCGATCGAGGAGCTGTGCCGCACGGGACGTACGACCATCCCCGTGTACGACATCTCGCTGAGCGCCCGCACCGGCACGGAGAGCCTGCGCATCGAGCGGACCCCGCTGTTCATCGCGGAGGGGATATTCGCCGCCGAGATCGTCGGGCGATGCCGGGAGTTGGGCGTGCTGGCCGACGCGCTGTGTCTGTCGCGGGGCCCGCTCACCACGTTCCGCCGCCGTTTCGTGCGGGACCTGAAGGAGGGCCGCAAGTCGGTTCCCTTCCTGTTGCGCCGCGGCTGGCGTCTGATGCGCGCCGAGCGCTCGATCGTGGCGCGCCAGGCGGCGTTGGGCGCCCATCCCTGCGACAAGGACGAGGCCCTGGGCCGTCTGACGGCCGCGGCTGCCGGGCGCCGCGCGGCCCGTCGCGGCGCGGCGGCGTAGTCCGCGTCCTGTCGCGGCGCGGCGGCGTAGTCGACGAGCCCGGCGCGCGGAAGACGCAAAGACGCGCGGAAGGCGCAAATAAAAGAGGCCCAGGCGAACCCCCCGTCCGCCTGGACCTTCTCTCATTTCCCCCGTGATCCCCCGTGATCCCCCGTGACCCCGTTGGTTCCCCCCCAGACCTTCAGGCGACAAGCTCCCCGAAGGACTCTTCCTCGTCACGGCCGAAGCTGAGGACGTCGTCCTCGCGCATCCGGCGCAGCGACCGCCAGATGCTGGACTTCACCGTGCCGACACTGATGTCGAGGATCTCCGCGATCTCCGGGTCGGTGCGGCCCTCGTAGTAACGGAGGACCAGCATCGTGCGCTGGAGTTCGGGCAGCCGGGCGAGCGCCTGCCACAGCACGGCGCGCAGCTCGGTGCCGCGCATCGCGTCCGTGTCGCCGGCGGTCTCCGGCAGTTCCTCGGTCGGGTACTCGTTCAGCTTGCGGCGGCGCCACGCGCTGATGTGCAGATTGGTCATGGTGCGGCGGAGGTAGCCCCCGACCGCGGCCTTGTCGCTGATGCGGTCCCAGGCCTTGTACGTCGAGAACAGCGCGCTCTGCAGCAGGTCCTCGGCCTCGAAGCGGTCACCGGTGAGGTGATAGGCGGTGGCGTACAGGGAGGCGCGGCGCTCCTGGACGTAGGCGGTAAACGCCGCTTCGGCATCTACGGCCTCCGACACCGGGCGACGCTCCCCCGTGACCTCCCCGTACGCGGCTCCCCCGTGAGCCTTCCCCCCGACGGTGCCCATAGCGGCTGTCGCCGCGGGGCTCTCCCCCGTGATCGCGTCAACCACCGTCATGTACGCGGTGTGCTGACGCCCGGTGCCGCGAGCGCACCCCCGCCCGCTCACGGCACCGGACTTCTCCGTGGGCCGGGTGACGTCGTGCAGACGCGTGACAACTGCGCTAGTGCTGGTGCTGTGCAGCGTGTTCATCTCGCGCCCCCCGTCGTGGAGTCCCGGCTCTTCGGTTCGCTTCGCCGTGCTTCCTTGCTTGTGTCGAGAAGCTTGCCCGGGCCACTTCATGGCCGTGTCCGCCGACTGTCACAGACCTGTCACAGGGCCCCTCCGCAGGCGCGGCACAGCGCGATCACAGAGAAGAGCGGTACGACTACGCAGATGACCACTCGCCGGCTCCCTTCTGTGCGCGAGTTGGGTGGGAGCGCTCCAACTGTCGAAAGACGCGCTCACCATGGGCCAGAATGACGTCCGTGCCTTCCCTGTTGCTGATCGAGGACGACGACGCCATCCGTACGGCCCTGGAGCTCTCTTTGACGCGCCAGGGACACCGTGTGGCCACCGCTGCCACCGGCGAGGACGGTCTGAAGCTGCTGCGCGAGCAGCGGCCCGACCTGATCGTGCTGGATGTGATGCTGCCCGGCATCGACGGTTTCGAGGTGTGCCGGCGCATCCGGCGCACCGACCAACTGCCGATCATTCTGCTCACCGCGCGCAGCGATGACATCGACGTCGTGGTCGGCCTGGAGTCCGGCGCCGACGACTATGTCGTCAAGCCCGTGCAGGGCCGGGTGCTCGACGCCCGGATCCGTGCCGTGCTGCGGCGCGGTGAGCGCGAGGCGAACGACTCGGCGTCGTTCGGCTCGCTGGTCATCGACCGCGCCGCGATGACGGTCACCAAGAACGGCGAGGACCTGCAACTGACGCCCACCGAGCTGCGGTTGCTCCTCGAGCTGAGCCGCCGGCCCGGACAGGCGCTGTCCCGCCAGCAGTTGCTGCGGCTGGTGTGGGAGCACGACTATCTCGGCGACTCGCGGCTGGTCGACGCCTGTGTGCAGCGCCTGCGCGCAAAGGTGGAGGACGTGCCGTCCTCGCCCACCCTGATCCGTACCGTGCGTGGCGTCGGCTACCGGCTGGACTCTCCTCAGTGACCGAACCGAACGACGAGCTCCGTGGCTGGGCCGCGGCGCGCAAGGCGATCCTGTCGGGCCTGCGTTTCACCAGCCTGCGGCTGCGCCTGGTCGTGGTGTTCGGACTCGTCGCGCTCACGGCCGCCGTGTCGGCGTCGGGCATCGCGTACTGGCTCAACCGCGAGGCCGTGCTGACGCGGACTCAGGACGCGGTGCTGCGCGACTTCCAGCAGGAGATGCGCAACCACGCGAGCATGCTGCCCGTGCACCCCGCGCAGGACGAACTCCAGCGCACGGCCGGGCAGATGGCGAACAGCAGTCAGCGCTTCAGCGTGCTCCTGGTCGCCCAGGACGACAGCGGCAAGACCGTGGTCGGCAACTCCGAGCTGGACACCTTCACGCTGGAGGACGTACCCCGGTCCCTCCAGAAGGCGGTGAACAAGAAGCAGTCGCTCTCCTCGAACAACAAGTCGGCGTACCACCTGTACTGGCAGCGGATCACCGATCACGACAAGCCGTACCTGGTGGGTGGCGCGAAGGTGATCGGCGGCACCACGACCGGCTACATGCTCAAGTCCCTGGAACCCGAGGCGAAAGACCTCAACTCCCTCGCATGGTCCCTGGGCATCGCGACCGGTCTCGCGCTGATCGGCTCGGCGCTGCTCGCCCAGGCCGCCGCGACCACGGTCCTCAAGCCGGTGCACCGCCTGGGCATCGCGGCCCGCCGCCTGGGTGAGGGCAAGCTCGACACACGGCTGCGCGTGTCGGGCACGGACGAACTCGCCGACCTCTCCCGAACGTTCAACCACACGGCGGAGGCCCTCGAGAAGCGCGTGGACGACATGAGCGCCCGCGACGAGGCGTCCCGCCGCTTCGTGGCGGACATGTCCCACGAACTCCGCACGCCGCTCACCGCGATCACCGCCGTGACGGAGATCCTGGAAGAGGAACTGGACGCGGAGACGGGCAGCGTCGACCCGATGATCGAGCCGGCCGTACGCCTCGTCGTCAGCGAGACCCGCCGCCTCAACGACCTCGTCGAGAACCTGATGGAGGTCACCCGCTTCGACGCGGGCACCGCCCGGCTCGTCCTCGACGACGTGGACATCGCCGACCAGATCACCGCGTGCATCGACGCACGCGCCTGGCTGGACGCGGTGGACCTGGACGCCGAGCGCGGCATCACGGCCCGCCTCGACCCGCGCCGCCTCGACGTGATCCTGGCCAACCTGATCGGCAACGCGCTCAAGCACGGCGGCTCGCCGGTACGGGTATCGGTGCGCAAGGAGGCCGACGCCCTGGTCATCGAGGTGCAGGACCACGGTCCCGGCATCCCCGAGGACGTCCTCCCGCACGTCTTCGACCGCTTCTACAAGGCCAGCGCGTCCCGCCCCCGCTCCGAGGGCAGCGGCCTCGGCCTCTCCATCGCCCTGGAGAACGCGCACATCCACGGCGGCGAGATCACCGCGGCGAACGGGCCCAAGGGCGGAGCGGTCTTCACCCTGCGCCTGCCCCAGGACGCGTCGGAGCTCCTCACCGACGACCTCCCCGACGGGACCGTGAACGGGCACGGGAACGCGCACGGCACGGAAGGCACCGCCGGATGACGACCGCACCACTCCTTCGCCCCCTCCTTGCCCGACTCCTGGGCCCGCTCCCCGGTGTGCGGGTCGCCCGATCGCCCCGCCCCCGAAACGGACGCCGCTGGCTGGCCGTCCCGCTCCTCGCCGCGCTGCTCACGGGCTGTGGCATCCGCTCCACGCAGGTCCCCACGGACTTCGGCCCGGCGCCTTCCCGTGTGCCCTGTGCCCTCTCGGGCCCCGACATCTCCACGCAGACCTCCCGGGGCGTCCCGGTCCAGGTGTTCCTCCTGTGTTCCGGGCAACTGGCGACGGTCGACCGGTCGGTTCGCATCCCGGACGGTGCGGCGGAGGCGGCGCGGCGGGTCCTGGTGGCCCAGGGGCTCCTCGACGAACTGGCCCAGACGCCGTCCACATCCGAGCAGCAGGCCGGCTACACGACGGACGTACGCGGCGGCATGACGGTCAGCGGACCCCGCGGCAAGGACCCCGAGGACACCCTCCGGCTGAGCACCCCGCCCGAGAACCTCACGTCCTCCGCCCTCGCCCAGATCGTCTGCACCTTCTCCGAGTCCGCCGCCGCCCAGGACGACGGCTCCGTCATCCTGGGCGGCCCGGACGAAACCCCCTTGCACAGCTACGAGTGCACTCCGGAGGTCCGCTCCGACCCGCGCACGAACGCCCCGCCATCGTCGGCCGTTTAGCCCGTCCGGCCATCGAGGACGAGCACGAAGCGGAGCCTCCCGGGCACGGGACGTGTGGGGGCGGAAGGCGCGAAAACCCCTCGCCCGGAACCGATCGTGCCGCACCCCGCGTCTTGGGGGACGTGCAGCGTCAAGGTTCAGACGGCGGCAGCGCCGCGCCCCGCGTCCGTGTGGCAGGAGGTGTCCTCCTCGTCGCACACCTCGCCCTCGTCGCCTGGATCACTCTGCGCCCCCTGGACGTCCTCTGGGTGAGCGCCGCCAACCTGCGGCCGTTCGCCGGCATCAGAGCCGACCTCGCACTGGGCCCCCAGGAGGCGGCCCGCCGCATCGGCGAGGGCCTGGGCCTCCTCGCCCCACTGGGCGTCCTGCTCCCCATGGCGGGCGGCAAGCTCGCCGCCTCCCCCCTCGGCTCCCTGCTCCGTACGGTCGCCGTCGGCGCCCTGCTCTCCCTGGGCATCGAGCTGCTGCAGACGGGCGTCCCCGGTCAGGTCGTGGACGTCGATTCGCTGCTGCTCAACACGGTCGGGGTGGCCCTCGCCCACCTCGTGATCGTGCCCGCCGCACGGGCCCGGCTGCGCCGCCGGGTGGAGACACGACGCCGGGCGACCCTCCCCCGGGAGGACACGGCTCAGGGTCGGACCCCGACGATTGCCAGGGTCGGGATCGCTCCGTAGAGCGATGCTTCGCCCGCTTCGTCCCCGTAGCGTGGAAGACATCGAGGCAGCCACACGGGAAGCCTCGGTCGACCACCTCTACGGTTCACGAAGGAGCCCCGATGGCCGCCCTTGCCCGCCCCACCAACGGCCGCATGATCGGCGGAGTGTGCGCAGCGCTGGCACGGCGCTTCGGCACCTCCGCGACCACGATGCGCGTGATCTTCGTGCTCTCCTGCCTGCTCCCCGGCCCGCAGTTCCTGCTCTACATAGCGTTGTGGATCCTGTTCCCGTCCGAGGACAAGGCCCGCACGGCCTGGTAGGCAGCCGCACACCGAACGCCGGTGGGGCGCACCCAACCAGGGTGCGCCT
>NZ_JBEZKJ010000133.1:0-18475 GCF_040651675.1 Streptomyces sp. NPDC048415
TCCAGGGCATGCCGTCGCCGTTCGGCGCCTTGACCGTGGTCTCCATCGTCCTGCTCGAGCTGCCGTTCGTCGTCACGCCCCGGCCCGCACCGTTCGCGCTATCAGACGTACCACAGCCCTGTCGACGTCCGCGCCCACGAGAACAGCACCCAGATCGGGGTCACGGGTACTACAGCCGGAGATCTTGAGGGTCGGTGATCGGCGGGATCGGCTGGTACTTGGCCCAGGCGCGTAGGTGGCGCGGGAGGGGGTCGCCTCGGCGGCGGTAGTGGCTGACCAGGGCGCGGGTTTGGTGGAGTCAGCGCCAGAACTGGCAGGTCAGGGTGGTTTCGACGGGGTGGTGCGCGAGCGTCCCACAACCCCGCGCGCCCCTACATCGCGGACGTGGAGGAGAACGGTCACGACGGCGACGTCCTCCAGGCGGTCCTGGAGCGGCGGAGCTTCGCTGTGGCGCCGGAACTCGTCGTGAGGCTGAACGCGCAGCGGCCCGACGTTCCCAAGGACCGGGAGGCGATTGTGCTGTGCGAGCTGCTGGCCCGCGTGCTCGACCCGGCGGAGTACCCGTACCACGTCCATGTCGTCGAACAGCTCTGGGCCGATCAGCCTCGGGAGGTGTGGGAGAGCGCCCAGCGGCTGCGGGCGCGCGGCCTGTCCCGGGAGCGGGTCCTGGAGCTCCTCGCGAGGGCGCTCCGCCCGCATGTACGCGAGCTTCCCGTGGGTATGGGCGGGGTCGGTTTCGACCTCAAGGAGTATCTGGACTCTCTCGCCGCCCTGTAAGGCCTGACCGGCGTTGGGCAAGGCCGGAACGGCCGTGCCCTGGCTCACGTTCGGCGTCGCTGGTCGGCTTGAATGAACGCTGTGGGTATCAGCGAGGAAGACCTGCGGGCAGCGGCCGGGGCCCGTTCCCGGAACCGAACCGTCAGGCGCGTACCTGGCGGCAGCCTCAGACAGGACCGGTTACCTGGAGTCTCTCGCGGCTCTGTGACAGAGAAGGCCGTGCCCGGGCCGCTGGCGGTCGTCGTGGTGCGCCCGCCTGCCAGACTGGAGGGACCACACGGCGCGGGCAGGAAGGCGACAGCACCGATGGGCAAGCGCAACCAGGAACGGCGCAAGGCAAAGCAGAAGCAGCGCCGCCAGCAGGCACAGGGGCAGGAGCGGCGGCAGTCGACGCGCTCCGGGGCGGCCTTCGGATTCGGCGGCACCTTCAACGGCGGTGCGCAGGACGCGCCGTTCGCATTTGTGCCGCCGCCGCGCGCGCCCTCACTCGCCGATGAACTGGAGCGGGCGGTCCACGAGCTGATCGAGGCGCCTGAGGAGCACGCCGAGCGGGAGATCGCCGCCGCCGCGTCCTGGCTCGCCTCCGCCGAGCGGCGCAAGCCGGCTCTCAGCCGGGCCATGCTCGCGATGACCGACCGGCTCTTCGGTGCGCTGTGGCGCGCCGGCTGGCAGCCGGCTGACGTCGTACGGGCCGTACGCAAGGAGCTGAAGCCCCGTCATGGCCGCCTCGCGGTGGACCTGATCGCCGCCGAGGCGCGGCGGTACGCGGCCCGGGGGCTTGACCACCGTTGGGCGGCGCAGCTGAACGAGCTCGAGGCGCGCGTGTGGTGGGAGTCCGACGAACAGTGGCTGCCCGGCGCGGCCCTGCGTGAGAAGGCGGACCATCTCGATGTCGCGCGCTGCCTGATGGAGCTGCTGCGGCTGCTGTCCTGGCTGCCTGCTCTCGAGCTTCTGTGCCCGCCGCCGAACGCCTCCTCGACCGCTGCGGCGGCCCGGCCCGCGTCTCCTGAGGCGGCGCGGATGCTGGGGCGTATCCGCGCCCTTCTGACGAAGGCCGAGTCGACCGAGTTCCCCGAGGAGGCCGAGGCGCTCACCGCCAAGGCCCAGCAGTTGATGTCCGAGCACAGCATCAGCGAGGCCCTGTTGGCCGCGCGCGGCGGACGCCGGGACACCCCGGCCGGTATCCGGGTGGGAGTGGAGAACCCGTACGAACAGCCCAAGGCGATCCTGCTCGAGGTGGTGGCCCAAGCCAATCGCTGCCGCTCGGTGTGGTCGAAGAACCTCGGCTTCGCCACGGTCATCGGCTTCGAGGCGGATCTGGACTCGGTGGAGCTGCTGTACACCTCGCTGCTGGTCCAGGTGGCCGCGGCCCTCCAGGCCGAGGGCGGACGCACGCATGTGGGCGGTGGCAGTCGTACCCGGTCCTTCCGTCAGTCGTTTTTGACCTCGTACGCGACCAGGATCGGCGAGCGGCTCACCGAGGCGACCGCACAGGCCACTGACGCGGCGGTGGCCGCGTCGGGTGTCCCGGGAGCGTCGGCGCGGGCGGGTGCGGGTGCGCCCGGGGTGCTGCCCGTCCTCGCCGCCCGCCACCGGGCGGTCGAGGAGGAGACCGAACGGATCTTCCCTCAGATCTCCTACTCCCGGTCCTCGGGCATCAGCGACTGGGAAGGCTGGACGAGCGGTCGCGCGGCAGCCGACCGCGCGAGCCTCGGCACCGACAGAGGGGCCTTGCCCTCCCGCTGACCAAAACCCTGACGTGCTCGATGCGGTCGAGTTTGGCGTCGCGCTCGGGGTCCGCGGACTCCTTCCATGTCTTGGTGCGCTGGAAGGTGACGCCACGACGGGCGAGCAGGCGACGTAAGGCTTCACGGCCGATGCGGATGACCCGTCCGTGGACGCGGCGCAGGTAGATCACGAGCTTGCGGATCGACCAACGGGTGAAGGGCTGGCCGAGCTTGGCCGGGCGAGTGGTGGCCGTCGCCACGACGAAGTCCTCGTCGTCAGGGCTGAGTTGGCGGGGACGGCCTCCCGCCCACTGAGGGTCCAGGCAGGCCAGGCCGATCTCGTTGAACCGATGGATCAGGTCGCGGACGGTGTCTTCGTCGGCCTGGACCAACTGGGCGATCACCGGGACGCGGTTCCCGCCGGCCGAGGCCAGCAACATCATCGCGCGCCGATAGCGCACCGAGTTGGTGCTGCCACGGCGCACGATCTGCTGCAGCCGCTGCCCCTCCTGGTCGGTCAATCTGCGCACACGGACAGGCTCGGCCACCGCACCTCCAGCGGTCGGATCGGACGTCACCGCACATCCAACCGCCACGACCACCAACCCGGCGAACCTATACGGTCACAGCACTAGCCCCAGCTCCTTGGTCAACGGCTGCTGAACTTGTCCGCGGCGAGGGCTTGTTTCTGCATTACCGTAGCTTGAGCTGGCGCCGCCCCGCTGCTCACCAGCGGGGCCGCGGGCGGTCGAGGGGCAGCCCGCTGTGACGAAGCCACTGGCCCATGACGGCGCGGTTCTCGCTGCGGAGTAAGCCGGACGCAGCGGCGTGCGTGTATCGGCGGCCATGTCCGTGCGCTTGCGGGGTTCAGCGCCGGATGTGGGTCATCTTCGGGTCGAACAGCGGTTCCTCGGCCACTGTCGCGGCGACACGCTTGCCGAGGTAGTCGATCTCCACATCGATGCCCGGTGTACTCGCCTCGCTGGGAATCCAGGCATAGGCGATGCCCTTGGCGATCGTGTAGCCGTAGGCTGCGCTGGTGACGTAGCCGGCCGGCGATCCGCCGAGGTAGACGGGCTCCTTGCCGAGCACCACGTCGTCCGGGTCGTCGATCGTCAACGCGGTCAGCTTCCGGGACACCGTGTCCGGCGACCTGGCGGCCAGCGCGGCGCGGCCGAGGAAGTCACCGGCGTCCATCCGCACCGCGAAACCGAGGCCGGACTCGTAAGGATCGTGTTCGGTGGTCATGTCGACGCCGGACAGGCGGTAGCCCTTCTCCAGCCGCAGGCTGTTGAACGCGCTGCGGCCCGCAGCGATCACCCCGAGGTGCTGTCCGGCCTGCCACAAGGTGTCCCACAGCCGGGCGCCGAACTCGGCCGATGTGTAGATCTCCCAGCCGAGTTCGCCGACGTAGGATACCCGCAACGCGGTGACCGGCACGTTTCCCAGATACGCGTGCTTCGCCTTGAAGTATCCGAAGCCCGTGTGCGAGAAGTCGGTGCCGGTCAGGGGTTGCACGAGATCGCGGGCCAGCGGACCCCATACGCCGATGCAGCAGGTGCCCCCGGTGATGTCGCGAATATGCACCGAACCATCCGCGGGCGCGTGCCACAGCAGCCAGTCCGTGTCCAGTGCGGAGTTCGCGCCGACCTGGAATCGGTCGTCGGCCAGTCTCGCCACGGTGAGGTCGCTGCGCACACCGCCTGACTGGTCCAGCAACAGGGTGTACGTGACCGCGCCGACCGGCTTGTCCAGGTTGTTGGTTGTCATCCGCTGCAGGAAGCCCAGCGCCCCGGGTCCGGAGATCTCCAGCCGCTTCAGCGGGGTCATGTCGTACAGGGCGACCTTTTCCCGGGTGTGCAACGCCTCGGCACCGGCGATCGGCGACCAGTACCGAGCGGCCCAGTCGTTGCGGCCGGGTATCCCGTAGCCGTCCACAAGGGGCTCATTGGCGGCGAACCAGTGCGGCCGCTCCCAACCGCCGCCTTCCAGGAAGTACGCGCCCAGTTCCCGCTGCCGGCCTTGGAACGGGCTGGTCCGGAGCGGCCGCGGGCTCTCCATCGGCTGCAACGGGTGGATCACGTCGTAGACCTCGACGAAGTTCTGGCAGCCGCGTTCGTGGACGTAGTCCGGCGCCAACTGGAAGTCCTCGAACCGGTTCACATCGCACTCGTGCACGTCGACCTCCGGCTGGCCGTCCACCAGCCACTGCGCCACCGCCCGCGCCACCCCGGCGGAATGGGTGACCCACACCGCCTCGGCCAGCCAGAATCCCTTGACGTGCCGGGATTCGCCGAGCAGCGGCATACCGTCGGTGGTGAAGGAGAAGATCCCGTTGAAGCCGTCCCCCACCTTCGCCCCGGCCAACGGGGGCAGCAGGTCGACCGCGTCCTGCCAACTCGGCGCGAAGTCCTCCGGGGTGAAGGCGAGCATGGAGGGCTGCCTGCCGGCATCCTGCCAGTTCGCCGAGGGGCCGAGTCCTTCCAGGCTCGCCCGCATTGGGCGGTGCGCGTAGCTGCCGATGCCGATGCGGTCCACGTGCTCGCGGAAGTACAGGTCGGCATCCTGGTGCCGGAGGATCGGCCGGACCGCCTCGGCGGCCTCGTCGATCGTGCCGGCGAGCGCGGCCAACGGCGTGGTCGTGACGTACTGGTGGGCCAAGGGCACCAGCGGTACGGGCTGCCCGACCAGAGCGCCGACCGCGGGGCCCCAGAAACCGGCACAGGACACCACGATGTCCGCGTCCAGCCGGCCGGATTCGGTGACGACGCCGGTGACCCGGCCACCGGCCTGCTCGATGTCGACCACCTTGGTATTGCCCACGAAGGTGGCGCCCCGCGCACTGGCCAGCCTGGCCTGCGCCTCGGCGGCACGGACCGCCTTGGCCAGGCCGTCGGTGGGCACATAGAAGCCGCCCAGCACTCGCTCGCGGTCCAGCAGCGGATACCGCTCCGCGCATTCCGCCGCGTCCAGCAGTCGCGCGTCGACGCCCCACGACGCTGCCCAGCCCGCCTTGCGGTGCAGATCGCTCCACCGCTCCGCGGTGGTCGCCACCTCCAGGCCGCCCACCTGCCGGAAGCACCACTGCCCGTCCAGCGTGAGGCCGGAGAACTTCTCCACCGTGTAGCGGGCGAACTCCGTCATCGTCTTCGACGAGTTGGCCTGGAAGACCAGGCCGGGAGCGTGCGAGGTGGACCCGCCCGTGGCGAACAGCGGGCCCTGGTCGAGCACGGTCACCGCGGTCCAGCCGCGCGCAGTCAGTTCCTCGGCGAGGGAACATCCGACGATGCCGGCTCCGACGATTACGACGCGAGGTTGGGTCGTCATGTGACCTTCCAAAGCATTGGCCTGACAGCTGATATCGAACCGCCGGCGGATGGGGGAGCCGGCCGCGACGCGTTACCCGGCGTCGGTCTCGAGGCGGGTGAGCGAGACCGATCGCAGGTCCCGCTTCCGGGCCCATCGGACGGCCCATCCGATACCCACGACCGCCCACAGCACGGAGAACAGGACGATGCTGCCTCCGGTCTTGAACGGCAGACCCAGTTCAGCGACGAAGAATCCCTGGTAGAGGATGTAGCCGTCGATGATGATGCCGATGACGGGCACGGCGCCGTTGACGAACCAGCGGAATTCCGCGCGCTTGTAGCGCAGGTGGTAGACGAGGTTGGCGACGTTGACCCCGAGGTAGCAGATCAGCACGAAGAAGACGAAGATCACGCCGAGATATCCATACCCGCTGGAGGGGCCGCCCTGCCACCAGGCGAAGAAGACCAGAGCCACGGCGGAGATGACGATCGTGGCCAGTTCGGCGTTCCAGGGGCCCTGGGTCTTGCTGTCCACCTTCGCCAGCCGGGCCGGACCAAAGCCTTCACGGGCCACCGCGTACAGCAGCCGGCTCGCCGCGTAGACCGAGGCGCCGAAGCTCGCGATCGCCGCGGTGAAGCCGGTGATCGGCACAAGGATGGCGAGTGCGCCGACGTACTTCTGGGCGATCGGGTAGACCGGGGTGACCTGGCCGGCACTGACGTAGGCCTCAACGGTGTGCACCGGCACCGAGATAGCGAAGCCGTATGAGGTCAGTGCCCAGAACCCGCCGGCGATGACCGTGATGAGGATGGTCGCGAGCGGAATCATCCGGCTCGGGGTCTTCGACTCCTCCGCCACCGGTGCGACGCTGTCGACGCCCGCGATCGACATGAATGCGAAGACCAGCGCCAGACCGAGCCCGGAGAATCCCGCCTTGGCGGCCCCGGGGTTGAACGGTGCGGCCGAGAAGTGCCCGAGCGAGCCGCCGCGAGCGACGATGACGACAGCCACAATCGCGACGAACGCGGCCTCGAATATCATGAGCGCCCCGATCATCCGAGCGCCCAACCGGATATTGCTGCGGGCCATGTAGGCGGCCACGGCTATGGACAGGAAGCCCCCGGCGTAGCCCGTCAAAAGCGACGCGTGTACGCCGAAATATTGCAGAAAAGCGTTGAAGAAGACCGCGAATGCCAGCGGGTACAGGGCCGCGGCGACGACGTACCCAGTGATCATCATCCAGCCCACCCAGAGCCCAACGCCCGGTCGGGTGCTCTCCCACAGCCAGGTGAAGGCGCTGCCCGCCGAGGGGCGGCGCCCGTTCATCACCGCGAAGCTGATCGCGGTCGGTATGATGGCAATGGTGATGAGAAGAAACACCAGAGGCATGACGGGGCCGCCGGCAGCGGATTCGATGAACCCCATGTTGAGATAGATGACCGGCGCGAGCGCGAAGTACGCGAGGCCGATAAAGGCCACCCGGCGTAGGTTGAGGCTGCCGCCGGCCAGCCGCGTTCCCGGCAGGGACGGGGCGGCGGCCGCGCCCGGCGCAGCTCTCTCGGAGACAGTCGGCTCAGGGGGCATGCTCACTGGCGTCTTCCTATCGTGGAGGTTTTTCGGATCGGGCCCCGTACGGCGGCGCGGTCAATGGCAGAACCACCGCCACCGGCAAACCAGCATTGGTGTTTATCGGGTCTGGAAGATGCTCAGCGGCATCGTCATGCCGACATTCCAGACGCCGGAGTCCACGATTTCGAAGATTTTGAGGTCTCCGGCGGCGCTGCAGAGGATGTAGGCGTCTTCACGAGTCAGTCCGTGCTCGTCGACCAGCCAGTCGATCATGGCTCGGGTCGCCTTTTTCGCGCCGGTCATCAGATCCGGGTCGATGCCCATCGTGGAGTGGTAGCCGGCCGCGTCCCTCTGTGAGACCGCGGCGGGCGGGACCCGGAAACTCGGCGCCTCGGACCGCCGCTTGTGCAGCGTGAACCGCAGTGACGCCTGCATCGGGCATTCCACGGCGGTCACGCAGACCTCGCCGTCGCCCTGCGCCGCGTGAGGATCACCACAGGAGAACAGTGCTCCGTCGGCGAAGACCGGGAGCCACAGCGTGACGCCGGCGGTGAGATGCCGGTTGTCCATGTTGCCGCCGCCGTGGTGGGGCGGGAACGGCAACTGCCGGGCGGGTTCCCCCGGATGATTTCCCAGCACCCCGAGGAACGGCGACACCGGGATCTCCACGCCTGGGACGAGAGTCGTGGTCGCCCCCTTGGTCAGGTCGAACGTCCGGACATATCCATCGGGGAAGTCCTCCGGCAGCAGACCGAGTCCGGGCAGGAACGCCGCCCACCCCCAGTCGCCGGGCTTCAGATCGAGGATCTCGACCTCCAGCGTGTCGCCGGCCTGCGCGCCGTTGACGAACAGGGGCCCGGACAGGTTGTAAATCGTATCGAAGTCGAACTTGCTCTCGGGGTACGTCGCACCGGGCCAGACCTGGCCCTCACCGGCCACCTTGAGGTCGTAGTGCACCACGTCGCCGGAATCGATCGCCAGCGCGGGTTCGAGGTCGGCGTCCCACTCATGATGGATCAAGGTCGGTTCGATAACGTGTTCGCGCGCAGCCATCGCGACTCCATTCGGCGCTCGTCGGTACAACGACTCTCGATGGATGAGTAACCGTCGAACTGATATACCAGAAGCTAAAGCGCGAAAGTTTTGGCGTCAACACCCCAATGTGTCCGCCATGTAACACCTGGCCGGACGCTCACCTCGATGGGAAGCAGCGGAATGCGGATGGATCTGGCGGACGAAGGCAGGTCAGCGGGGGCGTCTCTGTCGGATCGGGCATACGCCGTGATCCGCGATCTGCTGATCACTTTGGAGATCGCCCCTGGATCGATCATCAACGAGGAGGCCCTGATGCAGCGCCTCGGGATGGGGCGCACCCCTGTCCGTGAGGCGATCAAGCGGCTGGAGCTCGAGAAGCTCGCCTCGATCTATCCCCGCCGCGGCACGTTCGCGACGGACATCAACATCGCCGATCTGGGCCGCATCTCCGAAGTCCGCATTCCGCTCGAGGGATTGGTAGCGGCCTGCGCCGCCAGCCGCGCCAGTCAGGACGACATCGAGGCACTGGAGGGAATCCTTGGCGCGCTCGGCGACACCAATGACAACCGACGGCTGCTGGAGGTCGACGTGTCGATGCACCGGGCCGTCTACCACGCCGCGCGCAACCCCTACCTGGAGGCGACACTGAACCAGTACCTCAACCTCTCACTCCGCATGCTCTACCTCGTCCTCGAACGCCTGCCGCACATGCCCGACCACCTCGCCGAGCAGCGCGCACTGGTCAACGCCATCAAGGCCCGCGACAGCGACCGAGCGCAGGCGCTCGCCGTCCAGCACCTGACCGCCTTCGCCGACGAAATGCGAGCCGTGCTGTAGGCAGGCACCGGACGCGCGCCGGTCAGATCACCTTGCGGATGGCGGACTCGAATCCCGCCACATGGCCGGCGGCGAAGCCCGCCGACCTGTCCACGTCGCCGTCGATGATCGCGCGCAACAGCGGCCCGTGCTCGCCCACGTGGCCGGAAAGCCCCGGCAGGCGATCGAGGAACAGGCACCAGATGCGTGTCGCCAGGTTGCCATACCGGATCAGGGTGTCCGCGAGATAGGGGTTGTGGGTCGCGGCGTACACAGCGCGGTGGACGCGCACGTCCAGGCGGATGAGTTCGCGCACGTCACTCGACCCGGTTGAGCCGAGTTCGGCCAGCAGGGCCGCCAACTCGGCGCGGTCATGCCCGGTGAGGCGACGGGCGGCGGCAGCCGCGGCCAGGGGTTCGAGCTGCTGACGGACCTCGGAGATGTGCCCGAGATCCGTGATGTGGACCTCCGTCGCGAAGGTGCCGCGTCGTGGATACGCGATGACGAGCCGTTCGGACTCGAGCCGCTTGAGCGCCTCCCGTACGGGCGTACGGCCGAGCCCGAGCTCGTTTGCCACCTGCTCGTCACTGATCGGCGCCCCCGGCCGGATCTGCAGGGTCACCAGCCGGTCGCAGATGACCCGGTACGCCTGTTCGGCCAGCGATCGCCGGCCCCCCTCGTCAGCAGCCCACATGGCGTGCCGGGCACCTCCCTTGACGCGAGCCATCTCCATGATTACGGTAGCAATCTAATATATCAGTCTTTTGCGATCGAGGATTTCAGACGCTGCTCACGGGTGTCCGGGACGAGTGCACGGCTTGGATGCGGATGCCGGCGACGTCCTGTCCCGGTCGGCCATCCAGGAAGCAGGCACGCGATGAGGACTTCGACGACCGTCGGCGGCGTGTCACTGGCAGACGGTGTGCCCGACCATCCGGCCTTCCTGTGGCGCAACCCGGACCCCAAGCCCTCCTACGACGTGGTGATCGTCGGGGGCGGCGGCCATGGCCTGGCGACCGCTTACTACCTGGCGAAGAACCACGGCATCACCAATGTGGCGGTGCTGGAGAAGGGCTGGCTGGCTGGCGGCAACATGGCCCGCAACACGACGATCATCCGGTCGAACTACCTGTGGGACGAGAGTTCGGGGATTTACGAGCACTCGCTCAAGCTGTGGGAGGGGCTCGAAGAGGACCTGGGCTATCCGATCCTGTTCAGCCAGCGCGGCGTGCTGAACCTGGCGCACAGCCTGCAGGACGTCCGCGACAGCAGGCGACGGGTCCACGCCAACCGGCTCAACGGCATCGACGCGGAGTGGCTGGAGCCCCAGGACGTCGCGAAGGTCTGCCCGATCGTCAACGTCTCCCCCGAGACACGCTACCCGGTGCTCGGGGCGACCTACCAGCCTCGCGCGGGCATCGCCAAGCACGACTACGTCGCCTGGGGTTTCGCCCGCCGCGCCGACGAGTACGGGATCGACCTGATCCAGAACTGTGAGGTCACCGGTCTCGATGTCGTGGGCGGCCGGGTCGTGGGCGTACAGACCAGCCGCGGCAGGATCGCGGCCGGGAAGGTGGCGCTGGCCGCTGCCGGCCACTCGTCCGTACTCGCCGGGATGGCGGGTCTGCGGCTGCCGATCCAGAGCCATCCGCTGCAGGCACTGGTCTCGGAGCTGCTCGAACCGATTCACCCCACAGTGGTGATGTCGAACGCCGTACACGTGTACGTCTCGCAGGCGCACAAGGGCGAGCTGGTGATGGGCGCGGGCATCGACAGCTACAACGGATACGGTCAGCGCGGCGCCTTCCACATCATCGAGCGGCAGATGTCCGCCGCCCTGGAGCTGTTCCCGCTCTTCGCCCGCGCCCATCTGCTGCGCACGTGGGCCGGCGTCGTCGACGTCACCCCGGACGCCTCTCCCATTGTGGGACTCACGCCCGTCGGCGGCCTGTACCTCAACTGCGGCTGGGGTACCGGCGGGTTCAAGGCCACTCCCGGCGTCGGCTGGTGTTTCGCACACACCGTCGCGCACGACGAGCCGCACCCCTACAACGCCCCGTTCACCCTGGACCGGTTCACCACCGGCGCTCTGGTCGACGAGCACGGCGCGGCCGGCGTCGCGCACTGAGCACGGCCTGTTCCCACGAAGAGAGACGCGATGCAGCTCATTCCCTGTCCCTGGTGCGGTGACCGTGAAGAGGCCGAGTTCCACTACGGCGGCCAAGCCCACGTGGCCTGTCCGGCCGACCCGCACGCCCTGACCGACGCCCAGTGGGCGCAGTTCGTGTTCTTCCGTGACAACCCCAAGGGCCCCTTCGCGGAGCGCTGGATGCACGCCGCGGGCTGCCGCCGGTGGTTCAACGCCATCCGTGACACCGCCACCCACGATCTGCTCGCCGTGTACCGCGTCGGCGAGCCCCGACCACACATCGTCGCACTGGCGACGGGACAGCACCGGGGGCAGGTGGAGAGCGCATGACGGGCCAGTTCCGGGTCGACGGCCGCGGCCGCACAGACCGCGGCACCGAGTTGACCTTCACTTTCGACGGCACGCGGTACCACGGCCACCCCGGTGACACCCTGGCCTCGGCGCTGCTCGCCAACGGTGTGCACAACGTCGCGACCGGGATCAAGTACGGACGTCCCCGCGGCATCATGGCCGCCGGCGTCGAGGACCCGGGCGCCCTGGTACAGATCGAGGCGCCGTTCCCCGAGCCCATGCTGACCGCGACAACCGTCGAGCTGTACGACGGCCTGGTCGCCCGCGGCCTGCGCGGGCAGGGCCGGCTCGGCGGCGAGCCGGATCCGGCCCGCTACGATGCGATGCACGCGCACTGCGACGTCCTGGTGGTCGGTGCCGGGCCGGCCGGGCTGGCCGCCGCACTGGCCGGCGCCCGAGCGGGAGCCCGCGTCATGCTCGTCGACGACCAACCCCGGACAGGCGGGTCCCTCCAGGGGACCACCGAAACCCTCGACGGTGCACCCGCGGCCGACTGGGCAGCCCGGGTCACCGATGAACTCGCCACCTTCCCCGAGGTCCGCGTGCTCACCCGCACGATGGCCTTCGGCCACTACGACGACGGGTTCGTACTCGCCCTGGAGAAGCGGACCGACCACCTCGGGGCATCCGCGCCCGCGCAGCTGTCGCGGCAACGGATCTGGCGGATCCGCGCGAAGCAGGTCGTCGTCGCCACCGGAGCACACGAACGCCCGGTGGTGTTCGCCGACAACGACCGACCGGGCATCATGCTGGCCGGCGCGGCGCGCACGTACCTCAACCGCTACGGCGTGCTGGCCGGACGCGGCATCGCGGTCTTCACCACCAACGACAGCGCTTACGGTGCCGCGATCGAACTGGCCGACGCCGGTGCGGACATCGCGGCCGTCCTCGACGCCCGCGACGACGTACCGGGTTCCCTCGCGGCCGAGTGTCTGCGGCGCGGCATCGAGGTGCGGCCGGGGCATGTGGTGACCGGCACCAGCGGGGGCGACCGGATCACCCGTGCGCACGTAGCGCCCTGCACCGCGGGCCGACTGGGCGCGCGCCGGGGCGTCTCCTGCGACCTGTTGCTGGTCTCGGGAGGCTGGAACCCGGTGGCGCATCTGTTCAGCCAGGCGCGCGGCAAGCTGCGCTACGACGACACGATCGGCGCCTTTCTTCCCGACGGCCCGTTGCCCGCCGTTCGCACGGCGGGTTCGGCCCGAGGGGTATTCACACTTGCCGGCTGCCTCGCCGATGGCGACGAGGCCGCGCGGCAGGCGCTGGCCGCGACAGGCCGAACCGTCGCGCCGGCGGCTCTGCCCACCGCCGTCGAGCCGACCGACGGCCTGCCCGGCCGTGTGCTGTGGTCGGTGCCCGACCCCCGCGAGGGCGGCGGCGCCGACGTGCGGTTCGTCGATCTGCAGCGCGACGTCACCGTGGCGGACGTGCTGCGCGCCACCGGCGCCGGCCTTCGGTCCGTGGAACATGTCAAGCGGTACACCACCCTCGGCACCGCGCACGACCAAGGGAAGACGTCGGGCGTCATCGCCTCCGGCATCGTCGCGCAGGCGCTCGGGGTGGACATCGCCGACCTGGGCACGACCACCTTCCGGCCGCCTTACACACCCGTGTCCTTCACCGCGCTGGCCGGCCGGGACCGGGACGCGCTGTTCGACCCGGTGCGGGTGACCGCGATCCACGCCTGGCATGTCGAGCACGGCGCGGTGTTCGAGAACGTCGGGCAGTGGAAGCGCCCCTGGTACTACCCGCGGCCCGGCGAGGACATCGACACGTCCGTCCTGCGCGAGTGCCGCGCGGCCCGCGAGAGCGTCGCGCTGATGGACGGCTCGACGCTCGGCAAGATCACGGTTCAGGGTCCCGACGCCGACGAGCTGCTCGACCGGATCTACACCAACCTGATGAGCAGCCTGAAGGTCGGCTCCGCGCGCTACGGCGTCATGTGCGGCGTGGACGGCATGGTCATCGACGACGGCACTGTCATCCGCGTCGCCGACGAGGAGTTCCTGCTCACCACGACCACCGGCAACGCCGCCAAGGTCCTGGAGTGGATGGAGGAATGGCTGCAGACCGAATGGCCCCAGCTGCGCGTCAGCCTGACCTCGGTCACCGAGCACTGGGCGACCATCCCGCTCGTGGGGCCCCGCTCCCGTGACGTACTCGCCGCCGTCGCACCCGGCCTGGATGTCGGCAACGACGCCTTCCCGTTCATGACCTGGCGCGACGCGACCGTCGCCGGCGTCCCCGCCCGCGTCTGCCGGATCAGCTTCTCCGGCGAGCTCGCCTACGAGGTCAACGTCGTGGCCTGGAACGGCGTGGCCGTGTGGGAGGCGCTGATCGCGGCCGGCGTGCCCTACGGCATCACGCCGTACGGCACCGAGACCATGCATGTGCTGCGCGCCGAGAAGGGTTACCCGATCATCGGCCAGGACACGGACGGCACCGTCACACCACAGGACCTCGGCATGTCATGGGTGGTGTCGAAGAAGAAGCCCGACTTTATCGGCAAGCGGTCCTTCGCCCGGCCGGAGAACACCAGGTCCGACCGCAAACAGCTCGTCGGTCTCCTGCCGGTCGACCCGTACGTGCTGCTGCCCGAGGGCGCCCAGCTCATCACCACCGAATCGGTGCCACCACCGCCGGTCCCGATGCTCGGGCACGTGACCTCGAGTTACCGCAGCGCGGCGCTGAACCGAACCTTCGCGCTCGCTCTCGTCCGGTCCGGCAGGGAGCGTATCGGCGAGAAGCTGTACGTCCACCTCGACGGCACCGTCGTGCCGGTGACGGTGACCGATCCCGTGCTCTACGACAAGGAGGGGGCTCGCCGTGACGGTTGAGACATCCATCCGCCGCAGCCCGCTCGCCGACTGGGCAGCGGCGTTCGATCAACTGCTCGCCGGCATCCAGATCCTGGAAATGCCCTTCCTCACCCAGCTGTCGCTGCGGCTCGACCCCGGCGGCCCGGCCGCGGCATCGGTCCAGAAGGCCATCGGCGTCGCCTTGCCGACCGCCCCGTGCACGTTTGTGGGCACCGATGAGGTGGAGGCCCTCTGGCTGGGTCCGGACGAGTGGCTCCTCGTCGCACCGCCGGGGACGCAGACGCGACTCCAGGACGCCCTGCGAGCGGCGATCGGCGACGACGTCGGTACGGTCACCGACGTCTCGGCCCAGCGGACCACGCTCTGCGTGTCCGGCAGTCTCACGCGGGAGGTTCTCGCACGAGGCTGCGCGATCGACCTGCACCCGCGGGTCAGTCCTGTGGGGACGTGTGTGCAGACCAGGCTCGCGCAGGCCGGCGTCATCCTGCTGGTCCGGGACGACACGGCGACCTGTGTCCGGCTGCTCGTCCGTTCGTCCTTCGCCGCCTACGCAGCGTCCTGGCTGGTCGACGCGTGCACCGAGTACCGGGAAGAGGCGCTGTGACCATCGGCGTGGGGCCGGTGCGCGCGGCCGGGATGTCCGTCCGGTCCCCCGGTCGGGACCGCCTCCGAGCCCACGACGGCCCGCGTCCGCGCGTCCGCGGCAGGGATGAACGACAAGAACAAGGAGACAGCCCGTGGCCCGCTCGCGCTCACCGTCCTCGCCTTCAGAGGGGACGGGCATGACCCATCACTTCGTGCTTACTCTGAGCTGCCCCGAGCGACCGGGAATCGTCCACTCGGTGACGTCCTTTCTCGTCCAGCACGGCTGCGACATCAGCGAACACCAGCAGTTCGACGATCAGGTGCACGGCCATTTGTTCCTGCGGACCAGCTTCACCTCTCCCTCGCAGGTGCTGACACTTCAGCACCTGCGCGACGCCTTCGGGCCGGTAGCGGCAGCGTTCGGCATGAGCTGGCAGATACGTGACGCCGCCCACAGGCCGCGGGTCCTGGTGATGGTGTCGAAGTTCGACCACTGCCTCGCCGACTTGCTCTACCGCTGGCGCAGCGAGGCCCTGGACGCCGAACTGGCCCTGGTGGTGTCGAACCACCCCGACCTGCGCCCATTGGCGCGCGCGGCCGGGGTCGCGTTCGAGCACGTTCCGGTCACCGCGGAGACCAAGCCGCAGGCCGAGGGCCGGCTCCTCGAACTCGTCGACGAGCACCAGATCGAACTGGTGGTCCTGGCACGCTACATGCAGGTCCTGTCCAACGACCTGTGCAAGCGTCTCGAGGGGCGCGCCATCAACATCCACCATTCCTTCCTGCCGGGCTTCGCCGGCGCGAAGCCCTACCACCAGGCCTACCTCCGGGGCGTGAAGATGGTCGGCGCGACCGCCCACTACGTCACCGCCGACCTGGACGAGGGCCCGATCATCGAGCAGGAAGTCATCCGGGTGGACCACCGTCTCTCCCCGGACCAACTCGTACGCATCGGCCGGGACGCCGAACGACTTGCCCTCGCCCGAGCGGTCAACTGGCACTGCCAGAACCGTGTACTGCTCCACGGCAACCGCACGGTCGTGTTCAGCTGACGCCACACACTGTGGTGCGGACCCGCGAGACCACATCGGCCGGCTACCAGCGCGCGCTCGCCGCGCACCAAGCCAGCAAGAAAGGCGCTGGCGGCCGAGTCCCGCAAATGCGTCAACTGCCACAGGTCGAACAAGCCATGGGCGCCAAGACCCTGGCCCTGCTCAGACAACTGGAGGCGGCCTGCATCAGCGCGGATGAGCTCGCTGCCGCCGCAGTGGAGTCTTTTGAAAGGCACCCGGACGCCGAGATCATCACCAGCTTCCCGGGGCTCGGCTCCCTCACCGGCGCCCGGGTGCTCGCCGAGATCGGGCGACGACCGATCCCGCTTCGCCGACGCACGCTCACTCAAGGCCTACGCCGGGGCCGCACCGGTCACCCGGGCGTCCGGCAAGTGCGTCTCGGTCCAGGCACGCCGCGTCAAGAACCAGCGTCTGGCCTGTGGGGTGCGGAAACTCACGCATGACCTGTGACCAGGCACTTTGCGATGGACGGCCATCCTGGCACGCTCGGACTGCATGGCACTGCGCATGCTCACGCCGTGAGATGGCGGACAAGCTGCTGATCAAGCCAACGGGTGGGCCAGGTCGGCGCCCGTCTCCGGCAGACATCTCGGGGGAACGGCAGTCCCTGACGGGGCGCCAGTTATTTTGCGAGTCATGCCGGATCACGAGCGCCGAGCCTGGCAGCAACCCATCCCGGGCCGCAGAAGAACTCTCACAGTTATCTTCTTCGCGGTCCTGCAAGAGGACCGCTGGCCTCCGGGCCCGGCATGACTGTTCCCCCCTGTCGAGCGGATGACCTGGGGGGTGGTGTCACCGGGGCCCGAGAGGCGCCGTTGGAGACGCTGATGAGAGGTCTGACCACCGCCTGGCCTGGCGAAATGCCCGGCATCTCGCGGGCGGCAGGTCTGCATAACGTGGATGCGCGCATACGACGCCAACGCCCTGGCCAGCACTGCACGAACCCGGTTCGGGAGGATGGGTTGTACGACATCGAACACGTGGGCGTCTTCCTCGGCCTGGACGTCGGCAAGAGTGCCCATCACGGGCACGGGCTGACTCCGGCCGGCAAGAAGGTCTTCGACAAGCAGCTGCCCAACAGCGAGCCGAAGCTGCGGGCCGTCTTCGACAAGCTGGCCGCGAAGTTCGGCACTGTGCTGGTGATCGTGGACCAGCCCGCCTCGATCGGAGCCCTGCCCCTGACGGTCGCCCGCGACGCCGGCTGCAAGGTCGCCTACCTGCCCGGACTCGCGATGCGGCGGATCGCCGACCTGTATCCGGGCGAGGCGAAGACCGACGCGAAGGACGCCGCGGTGATCGCGGACGCCGCCCGGACGATGCCGCACACCCTGCGCTCGCTGGAGGTGACCGACGAGATCACCGCCGAACTGACCGTGCTGGTGGGCTTCGATCAGGACCTGACGGCCGAGGCCACCCGCACCAGCAACCGGATACGCGGCCTGCACACCCAGTTCCACCCCAGCCTGGAGCGCGTCCTTGGGCCGCGCCTGGACCACCAGGCCGTGACCTGGCTGCTGGAACGCTACGGATCTCCGGCCGCCCTGCGCAAAGCCGGACGCCGCAAGCTGGTTGAGGTGATCCGGCCTAAGGCCCCGCGCATGGCCCAGCGCCTGATCGACGACGTCTTCGACGCGCTCGACGAACAGACCGTCGTCGTCCCGGGCACCGGCACCCTCGACGTCGTGATCCCGTCCCTGGCCCGCTCGCTCGCAGCCGTCCACGAACAGCGACGAGCCCTCGAAGCGCAGATCAGGCAGTTGCTGGGGGCTCACCCTCGTTCCCAAGTCCTGACCTCGATGCCGGGGGTCGCGGTCAGGACCGCCGCCACCTTGCTGGTCACCGTCGGCGACGGCACCAGCTTTGCGGGTGCCGATAAATCATCCGCACAGGTCAGCGCACTTACGGACAGTACAACCGTGCGCTGCACGGAGGCCAAATTGAACGCGTTCAAGCGCGCAACCGTTACGTGTTGAACATGTTCAGATCCCATCCGCTCAGCGGAAGGCCATAAGGCCGCTGACCTGCGCGGACGTAATTATCGGCACCCGCAGGGTTCGATTCCCGTCCCCCGCTCCATCGGAAAGCCCCAGGCAGACCGCCTGGGGCTTCCTTGTTGTCCCGCCCGGATCAGGCGTCTCGTGCCGGATCCGTGCCGGATGCGAGGTCATTCACTGCATTGCGCCGCTCCCCCACCGGGCGGTCCGGCCGGGCGCGATCGTGCCGCGCCACTGCTGTTCCTCCCACTGTGGGGCGAACACCCCGTGG